>NZ_JAZKRK010000018.1:0-42658 GCF_036626455.1 Halodesulfurarchaeum sp.
ATACTGGCGATCCGTAATCAACAGATTTTGTGTATATCCCATCAAATCTTTCACTCGTGTCTGAATTAGTGGTTTGATACTTTCTGGCCAAAGCCTCGTCCGCAAAACATCCCAATCATATCCTTTATCGGTCGCGATAGCACTCAGATCGTCTAAATTCCGCACTACCACTTGGAAACCGACTTGGGTATCATGCGGTTGTTTCATCGAACAATGTATATCTAGGATTGCACTTGTTTTGCAATCAATAAGTACTAAAGTTTTGACCGCTTCAAATATGTAATCGGTTCGTTTCGCATAATGTTGACTAGCTTGGATTCGATCAACACCCGTCGCATCGATAGCCTGGACCTCTCCGAGATCGTAGAGCTCGATCGAATAATCGAGAATGGCTCGCCACCGTTTCATCGGAATATCTTGTTTTCTAGTACAAAATGTTGAAAAATGAGGAACGGTTTCAAGCGTTAAACCGAGCATATTAGTTATTCTCGGCATTTTTCTGAGTACATTCATCAATTTCCTGTATTGATGACCGAGATACTCTTTCAGCCCTTGAATAGCGAGAATTACCCAGTCGCCGTAGCCATATTTTCCCGGTCGGTAAGCCGGATCTGGCTGACCAACGACGGCTTTTTGTGCAAGCGATACCACTTCTTTTGTGAAGCGAGGGGTCTTAGTTAGTACACCTAAACCGTCTCGATTCACTTCCTAGTAAATTTGGTATTTCTCTGGAGCTACTAGAATCCTGATAATAGTAGTACAGGCTCTAGTCTGCTTGAATTTGATCGGCTAAACAAGGTTTAGAGGTTCTATTCAGCAGACGGTTTTGGTTATTATCTGAGTAGTTACAACCTACCGCTGATGAATACAAGGTGCAAATGCAGCAAACAAATATTCTCCTTACAGTGAGTTTTCTCCCCAGAGGGTAGGTATTGCTCAATTGGAGGGGGAACCGGAGCCGGTGTAACATACTATACGAAAGGACACGCTGCCCACCGTTCCGATCGACCGGGATCGCAAAAATTGAAGGATTTCAGTATGCAAATTTACTAATGAATGGTGCGGAAGATCAGAGCGATAATTGTAGGTATGATGTTCATTGCCCTGTTGGGGCTTCTTTCGGGGTTTCCTCTTCCCAATCCAAATGCGGCATCAACCGTTTTCGAGGGTCAGCCGATTCTCATATCGACAGCAATCATCGGTTTCGTCGACGGGTTCAATCCCTGTTCGCTGTGGATCCTTTCCGTATTGATTGGTCTAGTAATGCGTTCGGGCCGAAATAAGGTCCTGATCGTTGGCGGAACCTTTCTTGCGGTCACAGGGGCGATTTATGGATTTTTCGTTGCCGGTATTTTCACTGCAATGGATATCATCGCTCACTTGGATGTTGTTCGATACGTCGTTGCGGTGTTCGCGATCGGATTTGCGGTCGTAAGTATCAAGGATTACTTCTTTTTCGGCGAAGGCGTCTCATTTACCATACCGGATCGAGTGAAACCAGACGTCTATCGAGGGCTGCGGGAGGCGGTTCAAACGGACGGCACACTCTCCACGATTTTCGCGACTGCTGTGATGGCTGGCGGTGTTGCGCTGATTGAGCTTCCATGTACGTCTGGTTTCCCGGTCGTTTGGAGTAACTTGGTGGCCGTACACGATCCCTCGAAGGGGATTTTCGGTGCGTTGGTTTTGGTCTATATTTTGCTGTATCTGGCCGTCGAGATCGTGATTATTGGAGCGGCTTGGTATTCGATGGATCGGGTCCCGTATTCGGAAATACATGGACGATTCCTCAAGTTGTTTGCTGGTGTAGTTCTCTTGGGGTTGGGTATCGCGATGGTAATTCGCCCTGAAATTCTAGAGAATGTTAGGGAAACAGTCATCTTGTTCCTCGGTGCCGTGATTTTCTCAGGTTTAATTGTGTGGGCCGAATCGGTGGTGCGGGAGAATTCGGTCGTCTGAATAGATTGGCGGGGGTTTTTGAGGGATAACTGGCCTACTATTGATTGATGGCCGAACGTCGGGTAAGTCGAAGGGGATTGCTTGCGGCGGGTTCGGGACTGGCTCTCAGTGGGGTTGCTGGGTGTTTGTCATCGAACGAGACCAAAGAGGCTCAAGAACCGTTTTACGGGTGGGATGAAGAAGTAACGGAAGACGTCATCGTGTATTGGTTCTGGGGTGCGTCCTGTCCGCATTGTGAAAATATGATGCCATTCATGGAGGGGTTAGCAGATCGTAAAAATGTGGGTGTCGTCGGTTTGGAGGTGTATAATAACGAGGACAATCGCCAACGAATGAAAGAGTTTATCGATGGTTTTGGGGTCGATCAAGAGGCTGTCCCGATGACATTTATCGGCTCGAATTACTGGATCGGCTACGGTGATGAAATAGTGGCAAAAATCAAGGCCAAGATCGATGAGTGTTTAGATGAGGGGTGCCGGGATACGAGAGATATCGTCGCCAATCAGGATTAACGCTGGTCTGCGACGTGCTCAATTTGTTTGATGCTGGCCGACGTCTCCCGTGTGCGGGGCAATATCCTCCACTTTGTCGGTTACATTGCGGCAGACGGTGCTGATCAATCTACGACCAGGGAGGGGGACCGGGCTCAGCCATCCGTCGTTAGCGGTCGAAGTACGCCGTAATGAGTTTGCGTTCGGCCGCCCGGAGATGCTGGTGGAACGTCGACGGGTGAATGTCCATCGCACTGGCCAGACTCTCTCCCTCGACGCTTCTGGGCCACTCGAAAAACCCGCTGAGGTGGGCCTTTTGAAGTGCCTCGAGTTGCCGGTCGGTGAGTTCCTCGGTCACCGCTTCACGGAACTCCGGTCCGCGCTGCCCGCCACTCGTTCGCTCCCGAAAGGCAAGCAATTCGGTCCCGTCGTAGCCGTCACGGAACCGACCGACGACCGTGTTGGCCATGTGCTCGGAGGCAGCCCCAAATCGGAGTCTGACACTTGACGGGGTCGCGGACAGGCCATCGAGCCGAACGGCGTCCTCCACGAGCGAACGGGACAGCGGCCCCTCCGGAACAGTCCACTCGACGACAGTCTCCTCCGAACCACCGATCAGCGTGATGTCGGGGGTTCGGGAGACCGCATCAGCAACGGCGGCCGCCGGGACGTCGCCCAACCGCAGCAATAAGGTCGGATCGCCATCGGAGACCGCGACTTGCCCGTCCGCTGTCACCTCACTTGAAAGCGTGTCCGCGAGTTCGACCAGCGGCATTGTTGGATCGGCGATTTCCAACCGTGTTTCGATAACCGTCTGTGCGCCGGTGAGACTGACCCGTTCGAGCGCGTTTATCGCTGCGCCAGTGGCCTGGCCGACCGCTTGCATTACGACGGTCTCTCGCTCGTCGAACAGGTCCGTCTGGCTGGTCGCGGCCGCAAGCACACCGTACACCGTGTCACGATACTGGAGCGGGATCAGCGCCGTTGCAGCCACTCCACCCAGATCGCTGAAATAGTCCGCTGACTCCGTAACGAGCTCCACCGACCCTGACCCGACCAACTCGGAAAGCGGCGATGACTCCCCGTCCGGGACTGAGATTCCCCCTGCAGGCTGGTTGGTCCCTGCGACCGGTCGAAGCAGCCCCGTCGACGGGTTGTATTGACCGAGCCAGGCCGCCTCGATGTCAGGCTGGTCGGCAAACCGCTCTGCAATCGTCGATTCGAGGGCGTCCCGAGAGTCCGAGTGAATGATCGCTTCGGCGATCGCCGGAACAAGCGAAGCGACCCGCGAGAGGACGTGATCGAGGGTCTCCCGTTCGGCCGCAAGCGCCAGTTCGGCCTCCTTTCGGTCGGTCACGTCCGCCTGGTAGCCCACGAAGTACCGGGCCGACCCCGAGTCGTCCCAAATGGGGGCGATCTCGATCCGGTTCCAGAACAGTTCGCCGTTCTTCCGGTAGTTTTTGATCTCGACGGCGGTCTCCGCTTCCTCTGAAACCGCCTGGCCCATCTTCGCGACCGCCTCCTGGTCAGTGTCCTCGCCCTGAAGGAACCGACAATTGGTTCCCAGAATCTTGTCCCGATCGTAGCCGGTGATGTCGAGGAACGATTCGTTGACGTAGATCAACGGGTTGTCCGGGAGCATCGAATCGGAGATCGTGATCCCCACCGGGGCGCCGTCCATTGCGTCTTCCTTGAGATGGAGTTCCTCCTCGACGGAGAGTTGCTCTATCTGTGCCTCGGCAGGTTGCTCAACCATCGATACCACCCCGTGGGTCCCGGCCCGGCTCAGGACGATTCCCCTTCCAGCAGCTAATCCCTGTCAGCATCATCCGTCCCTACAAGCCCGGCCAAAATAAACATCCAGGCGGTACCGTTTTCCTCGCGGATAGGAAACACACCAGTATGGGCGTCGAGACCGTTCAGTGTCCGACCTGTAACGCCGACGTTCGCGTCGGCCTCCCGCAGGGGAGCGAGATACAATCGGTCCAGACCGAAGCAGAAAGAGCGTCGACCGAGCGAACGAAGACCCGGCCCCTTTCCTGTCCCGAAAGCCACGAGTTTGCCGTCCAGTTTACGGTCGGTTAAGGCCCGAGCAACTGTGGCCCGAACAACATCAACAAGAGGGCTAGCAACATCGTCAGCCCGACCGATGTTGTGATCGCTTTGGCCGCTGTTTGCCGGTCCGAAATGGGCAGTCTGGAAACCGTCGCTTCGGCCATCATCCGGAGAAGATGCCCACCGTCAAGCGGGAAGGCGGGAATGCAGTTGAAAAAGCCGAGGTTGAGATTGATCCACCCCGTCCAGAAGAGGAGATTCGCGAACAGGAAGACGCTGCTTCCCAGCGGCGCGAGTGGCCCCTCGACCGTGAAGAAACTCAGGTTCCAGCCGACGAACCCGGCGAAATTGTATTCCAGGCCACTCAAGCCAACACTCCCCACGAGCGGTAACAGCAAGCTCACGCCAATACCGCGGAGGAACCCGACGATCCCAGAACCGGTCGCGTCGCCACCGGCCATCTGGAGGTACGTCTGGGCCGGATAGAGTTTCGCTCCGAAGTCCGAGACGACCAGACCGCTGATCCCCTGGTACACCTGCACGCCTATGTAACTCGACCCGTCCTGGGACCCCAGTGTGACAGTAAACGTTTCGGCGGCGCCGTCACTGGCGGCTCGGACTGACACTTCTTCCCCGGGCTCGTACCTATCCAGCACGTCGTTCAGGGCCGTTTGCGAAGTGACCCGTTCGCCGCCGATATGTGTCACCACCAGCGACGACTCAGTCGGCATGCCGGCCGATGCGGCCGGTTCGTTCGGGACCGCCACGACCATGGCCCCGATTGGACCAGTGACTTCCTCGCCACCAGCGGTTCCAAGCGTCGCAACCGTCGTATTTCGAAGTGTCCCTCGAAGGTCGGCCTCGGTTTTCACCGGCGTCGAGTTGGCCGTCCGGATAGTGGTGTTCGTTCCGAACGTGTCAAACGGTGACCCTTCGGCGACGCCGGTTACCAACACGGAACGCTCGATTTCCGTCTCGCTGCCATCAGCAAGCCCCACCGTCACCGCGTCTGCGCCTGCAACGGACAGCGTGTCGCCCAGATCATCGTTTGTCTCGATCGGCTGGTCGCCAACGGCCACTATCCGATCGCCGCTATCGATCTCGGCCTGATCAGCCGGTGAGCCGGGGAAGACCCCGCCGATTGCGGCCCCTGGCGCGACCCCGATTGATCCGACGACTGGGCCAAACAGGAGGGCAAACGCGATCGCGGTCAAGACAAAATTGTTCGTCACGCCGGCCGCAAACATGCGGGCCCGACTGCCCCGATCGACTGACTGCACGCTCTCTTCGTCGGGTTCGACGAAGGCCCCGATTGGGAGGATGGCAAGGAGGACGACCCCCATCGATTCGACTTCGATACCCTCGACTCGAGAAAGGATACCGTGGCCGCCCTCGTGGACCAGCATCCCGAGAAAGAGCCCGAAGATGATTTCGGGGGCCACCGCCAGCGGGAGGAAGTCGTTCACGCCCGGAATGACGAGGAAGTTCTGTGGTTGATTGACCGCACTGACTTGCGGCGGACTCCGAAGGACCTGCACCGCGTTGGCCAGCAATAGCAAAAACGCCCCGGCAAGGATGACGAGCGCAAACCCAACTCCCATGTTCGCCCAGATCCGCCAGAGGCGACGCGGTTTGGCCAGTTGATCGAGCATGTCCCGGCCGCGTTTCGTATGGACCGTCAGAATCGGGCCCATCACCCCAATATACTCGGGAAACCAGTCGCGGGACTGCAACAGGGAGACGGCCAGCCAATAGGCTAAAAGGCCACCGAGAATCCAGGACCAGGCATTCATCATCGTGATACGAGGCCGCGATAAGGAAAGGCGTTCGGATTGTGACCCTCAGCGTTCGCGCCGCAATCGGGCCAGGACGAACTCCTGATCGAGTTTGCCGAGGAAGGTCCCGAGTTTTGGGCCCTCGGGCTGATCGAAGAACAGGCGATAGCCCGTCTCGAAGAAGTCACTCACCTCGATGTCGTATTCCCGGGCCGTTTCGTAGATCTCGCCCTGTATCTCTTGGGGGCTCGCACCGCTCTCGATGAACTCGGCCAGGGCGTCTAGGGCTGCAACGGTCGACTCCTTGATCTCGACCTCGGGCATCGACTCTCGCTTGAGGTCGTAGTTGAAGGCGTTATCCGTGCGTCGGGCCCATTCCCGAGCCCGCTCGACACGGTCCAATGCCCCTTCAATAGCCCACTCTGGTGCGTCATCGGGAATATGACCTTCACGCCTGGCTATCTCCTCTCGAAGCGCCGAATCCTCGGTCATGCCGAGCACGGCGGCAAAGCTGAACGGGATTCGGACCCGTTCCGGACGAATCTCCTCGACGAGGAGCGGGTACACCCGCTCCGCCCTGGCCTGCTCGTCCTCGTCAACCTCGTTTTCGCCGAAGTATGTCGCCTCCAATCGGTCGAACTCCGCGACCAGTTGGTCAACGTGTTCGATCGAGAAATCCCGGGCCTTCCGCGGGTTCTTGCTGAAGAAATACCGGACAACCGGGGCTTCGAGGAACTCCAAAACCTCGGAGACGAGGATCACGTTCCCCGCTGAAGAGGAAAACGGCGCCCCGTCGAGCGTAAACCATTCGTAGACCATCGGAATCGGGGGCTCGGTATCCAGCACCGTGCGGCCGATATCGACGCCGCTGGGCCAGGACCCTTCAGCGTGGTCCTTTCCGAACGGCTCGTGGTCGACGCCCAAGAGCTGCCACTGGGCCGGCCACTCGAACCGCCATGGCAGTTTCCCCTCTCGAAGCGACACCGACCCCTCATGGCCACAGCCTTCGATCGTCCGATCGCCTGCTTCCATGTCGGTACACCGGTAAGAGACTCGCCCGGCCGCGAGATCCACATCCGTCACCGTTTCGGTTACTTTGCCACATTCCGAGCAGATCGGATTGAAGGGGACATAATCCTCATCCACCTTGTTCTGATAGGCCGAAAGCACTTCTCGAGCCGTTTCCATTCGCTCGAGAAAGGTTCGAGTGACTGCCTCGAAGGAGCCATCCTCGTAGCGGGCCGTATTCGAGATCATCTCGACGGGAATGTCAAGCAGAGTCGCGGAGCGCTCGACGAGTTCGGCGAAGTGGGCCCCATACGAATCGCAGCACCCGAACGGATCCGGAATATCAGTGTAGGGTTTCCCGAGATTCCGACCGAGTGCGCCGGCGTTGACGTCGCCCAAATCGACGATTTCGCCGTCGAGAGCGGCTAATTTCCGGGGAAGTTTCCGGAGAGGGTCTCGATCGTCACTCGTGAACACCTGCCGGACGTCGAATCCACGCTCGCGGAGCACTTCCGCGACGAAGTAGCCCCTGACGATCTCGTTCATGTTCCCGAAGTGTGGGACACCTGACGGGGAAATTCCTCCTTTGATGACGATCGGTTCAGCGGGTTCCCGGTCGAGAATCCGGTCGGCGACCACGTCAGCCCAGAAGTCCCGCCGAGCGTCGGACGCAGCCAGAATGTACGGGTCGTCCAATTCGGGCCGGCTCTCGCCGTCCGACTCCGCCGTCTCGGTAGTGTCCCCGGACACGGTCACTCACGCTCCCAGGCGGGCAGACTCGTCCGGTTCCCATCGGGTGTAATGTCGGTTCCGTCGTGGGCCCCGCGAAGGACTGCGTCCACCACCCGTTTGGGCTCCGTTCCATCCAGGACGATCGTGCGCATTCCGGACCGTTCTATCAGTTTCGCTGCGAGCAGGTCAACCGGTGCGGAACTCCCGGCGATCAATTCCGTGTCGACGATAACGTCGACGAGGTCCGCCGGCGTCATCGAACTGATGTGTTCAGCTTGGTCGTCTTGGTCCGGGTCCGCCGTGAACACGCCCGGGACGCTCGTCGCATAGACAAGGAGGTCGGCCTCCACATACTCCGCGAGTGCGGCTGAAACCGCATCCGTCGTCTGACCGGGTGTCACGCCCCCCAAAACCGGGATGTCCCCGCGCCGCATCGCTTTAAGCCCGGCTTCGTAGCTTTCGACCGGCGTCGGCGCGGCCAGACCGTCCAACGCTGCGATGAGCAGCCTGGCGTTAAGTCGCGTGACCGAGATGCCAATATCGTCGAGGGCGATCTCGTTTTCACCCAGTTCACGAGCGGCCTCGATGTAGTCTCTGGCAATCGAACCCCCGCCCACAACGATTCCGAGTTCAACCCCGGCCGCCTCCAGTTGTTCGATGGCCTCGGCGTTGGCTCGGATCGACTCCTCGTCGAGGTCCGGCGCGAGCACGCTGCCACCGAGAGAAACCACTACCCTCATTGCCGCCAGTTTACCCGGTAGCGCTCTTAAGGATTGGTATGTTCGGCCCGAAACCGCCGCGTACGACACCTACAAACCGAGGGCGCTCATGCGTGGGGACATGCACGCGCTGGGAATTGTCACGGGACCGACCGTCGAGCCCGACACCGTTCTCGAACCCCTGCTCGACCAGCTCGAAGACCGTGGCCGGGTCGGCGTGGTACGGAAAGGAGAGATGGCCCCGGACCGAACCGTCTACGAGATTGGCGATGAGGGTTGGTCGGCCCGGGGATCCGGTCTCGACGCCGAGGATGCGCTGTCTTCCCTCGCCGAAACGCATGACGCCGCTTTGATCGTGGGGTTCCCCCAAGCTGACGTGCCCCAGATGGCCGTCGGAGAAACCGAACTCGATGAGCCAGCAGTCGCGTTTTCTGATCCAGGGGCGGTCGAGCCAAGGACAGCGATCGAAGCGATGGAGGGGTGCGAGCCGATTGAAACCCTCGAAAGTCTCGTCGCGACGGTCAAAGCGTCCCCGAGGGCCGAGTTGTCTGGTGCGATCGCAACGTTCACTGGGCAGGTCCGAGCCAAAGAAACCGTTGATGACGAGCCGACGGAGTCCCTGACCTTCGAGAAATACGACGAGGTGGCCGCTGAGCGGATGGGGGAGATCGAAGAAGAGTTGACCGATTGGGACGGTGTCCACGAGGTCGCGATGCATCACAAGGTCGGCCGGATAGAACGCGGAAACGACATCGTCTTTGTCGTCGTCCTCGCGGGCCACCGCGGGCAGGCCTTCAAAGCCGTCGAAGCGGGAATCAATCGGCTGAAAGAGGCGGTCCCGATTTTCAAGAAGGAGACGACCGTCGAAGCGGAATTCTGGCGACACGAACGAGAGCCCTAAGAAGTGGGATAATCCGTGGCAGAGCCACGAGAACAGTCCGCGCGCTTGCTTGCTTCGTCCGCCAGGGAGCCAAAACCGATGGTGATGCCGGAATATCGTGGGTGAAAGTATACTGTCACAAAAGAGGGGGATAGGCCAGAGTACCGATTAAATCGCTTGATAAAATGTCTAAGCGTTTTTCGACCAGGTATGAAATGAAGTAAAAAGTTCCAAACAGTCGTGAATGGACCCAAAATTGTACGAACCGTCACCCCGGTATAAGTTACCCGACACAATAGAGTTGCTTGCATGAGCCCCTCCACGACAACCGCGGCCCAACCCAAAGAAGCGCGATTGCGTTCGTATCTGCGGGAGAAGGCAACGGACGGTGAGATGTACTTCAAGAGCAAGTTCATCGCCGACGATGTCGATCTCTCGCCGAAAGAGATCGGCGCACTCATGGTCAAGCTCAAAGAGAGCGCTTCGGACCTCGAGATCGAAAAGTGGTCCTACACGAGCGCAACGACCTGGCGTGTCAGCCCTGCCTAAGTACCCACACCCATCCGTTGGATCTTCCCGCCCTGCTTTCCCTTCCCCGTCCCCATTCTTCGACGATGTCATGCCCCGTTTCGTAGCCGGTTAACTCGGACGTATCGAGATCGCCACCGGGACGTTTTTGCCGCCCTGCCAAGTCCTCTGGAGCATGACCAACCCCGAGCCAGAGGACGGGGATTCACCCCGTGACACGAGCGAGGAGACCGACCCCGATTCGGCCGGAGGCGAGCACGAGGAACCCCTCCAGTGGGTCACCGAGGACCGCGAGAACGCCTATTCCTGCCCAGGGTTTTCGATCGTTCACGAAGAGGTGACCCTCCCCGATGGCACCACCACGGACTTCGATTACCTCCATGATGGGCCTAGCGTCGTCATTCTTCCGTTCACCCCGCACGGTGATCTCGTCCTCATCGAAGAGTGGCGCCAAGCGGTGAAACAGGTGACACGGGGGTTCCCAGCCGGCGGAATCGAGCCGGGCGAGGGGTTTCATCAGGCCGCACAGCGCGAACTCACTGAGGAAACCGGATACGAAACATCGGACGTGTACCGCCTCGACACGTTCGAGCCGGCGACCGGTATCTCGGACGCGGTCTTTCACTATTTCGTCGCGACCGACTGCCGCCCGACGGGCACACAAAACCTGGACGAGGACGAAAGCATCCGGGTGGTCACGAGCTCGCTTGGAGACATTCTGGAAACGCTGTTTCAGGGCGATCTCAAGGACGGCCGGACCGCCCTTGGACTCCTCCGATACGTCGTCGGGGACATGGATCAGATATCAGTCTCGCCCCCGAACGGGCCGTGAGTTTCTGTCAGTGACGGCAAACACAACGAGTATGCCTCCCCGCGGGTAATTCTGGTCCAATGGCGGACAGTTTCGAGATCCGATCACAGGACGCGTCCGGCCGGATCGGCGACCTCCAAGTCCCTCGCGCCGACCGGACCGTTCGCACCCCGGCCTTGCTCCCAGTCGTCAATCCCCACTACCGTACGATCGACCCGGATCGTTTCGAAGCGTTCGGGGTGGAGATGCTGATCACGAACGCCTACATCATTTATCAGGACGAGGAGCTTCGAGCACAGGCAAAATCCGAGGGGTTGCACGAAGTCATCGGCTTTGACGGCCCGATCATGACCGATTCGGGCTCGTTCCAACTTGCGGAGTACGGCGACATCTCGGTCTCGACGGAGGAGATCCTGTCCTTTCAAACGGCGATCGGGTCGGACATCGGGACGCCAGTCGATATCCCAACCCATCCGGACGCCGACCGAGAAACCGTCACAACCGATTTAGCCGAAACCGAGCGGCGCCTCGAAATCGCTGCATCGGTCGAGACCGAAGACATGCTGGTAACCGCGCCCGTCCAGGGCGGCACACTTCCAGATCTCCGGGAGCAGGCCGGGGCAACCGCCGCGGAAACGAAACTCGACGTGTTCCCGATCGGAGCAGTCGTTCCCTTGTTGAACAACTACCGATACGCCGATGTCGTCGAACAGGTCATGGCTGCAAAACGGGGCCTTGGAACAGCCGCCCCCGTCCACCTCTTTGGGGCTGGTCACCCGATGACCTTCGCGTTGGCCGCTGCAATGGGGTGTGACCTCTTCGATTCGGCTGCCTACGCGCTGTTTGCCCGCGAGGGACGCTACCTCACTGTCCGGGGGACAAAGCACCTCGAAGACCTGCAGGAATTCCCGTGTTCCTGTCCCGTCTGCACGAATCACGAACCGAGTGAGTTGCGCGATGTCGATGAGGAGACACGAACACGTTTGCTGGCCGAGCACAACCTTCACGTCTCCATGGCCGAGATCCGTCGGATCAGATCGGCGATCCGGGACGGGTCCCTGCTCGAACTCGTCGAGGCGCGGGCTCACGCCCATCCGAGTTTGCTCGATGGTTATCGGACCCTCCTCGAACACGTCGAGCACCTGGAAACCCACGATCGTTCGAGCAAAAGCACGTTCTTCTACCTCTCGGCGGACAGCGCGCACCGACCGGAAGTCCTGCGCCATCACGACCGACTCGACCGGCTGACCGTCGAGGGTTCGCTCTTGCTAACCGAGGGACGGGCCGATGATCGGTTTGCGACCACCTGGCGACTCAAACCGCCATTTGGCCCGATCCCGCCAGGACTCACAACAACCTATCCTCTGACGGCTGAAGTCCCTGAACAAATGGATACACCTGGCTACGTGGCCGCTGCGGAGGGTGTCACTCGGCTCGTCGAGGCAAATCCCGAGACGTCGGTCACGGTCGCCCAGCGCCAATGGCCCGACCGTGCGTTGGCGAAACTCCCCGAGTCGGTGACTATCGAACGGCTGGGTCGGAACCCATAACCCGCGATGGGAAGATAATTCCCCGACGCACCCGCAGTACGGGCCATGACCGAGTATTTCGAGGTCCTCGACAGAGACGGGGCCGCGAGGGTCGGCGAACTCGGCCTCGCCGAACCACGCCACACGCCCGGACTCATTGGGGACGCCCTCCAGGACGCCGGCAGCCTCTGGGCAGATGAACGCGAGGTTCCGTCCGGAAGCGATTCGGAACTCACGTTGCTCCCGCATCGAGCCTTCCCGCCTGGAACGCCCGGATCGGTTCAGGACGAACTCGATGTCTCGGCCCCCGATATCGATGGCCCAAGTGCAGCCGTTATCTCCCAGGAGTCGGTCGAGGACCGTGGCACTGACGCCTACATCCTTTCGACACCCGGACCACTGATCGGACATGCACGTGCGTTCGTCGAGACCATCATCGAGATCAGACGGTCGATTCCGGACGATACCGCGCTCCTGTTTTCGGGGGTCGCGACACCGGCGAACGTCGGCCTGTTGGCCTATGCGGGCGTGGACATCGTCGATACAGATCGGGCCGTCGTGGCGGGCACCCGGGGCCGATATCTCGAACCAACCGAGGAATCGTTTCTGGAGGACCGGTCGGAGTTGTCCTGTACCTGCCCGGCCTGCCAGGGCCCACGTTCGGAGTTCACCACCGAGGACTGTATCGAGCATAACGTGGCCGCACTTTCCGCCGAACTGGCCCGGGTCCGTGAACGGATTCGGTCCGGCCGCCTCCGCGATTACCTGGAGGGGCAGGCCAGGCATCATCCGTGGATGACGGCGGCGCTGCGACGCTTCGATCAGGAGGGTGCGTTCCTGAAAGAGCGGGCACCACTCTTCCGCCGGTCGGAACTGGCAGCGACGACCGATGATTCCCTGTTCCGCCCGGCCGTCACTCGGTTTGCCGACCGGGTCGAAACGCGGTACGCGAACCGGTTCGAGGACGTCCCGTTGTTGCTCGTCCCCTGTTCGGCCGGGAAACCCTACAGCGACTCCCAGAGCCATCGACAGTTCCAGGAAGCCGCCCGCTATCGGGCGCACAAGGTGTCCCTCACCGCCCCGCTCGGGGTCGTTCCCCAGGAACTCGAGTTGACCTATCCCGCCCAGCATTACGACGCGGCCGTGACACATGACTGGAGCGAGACCGAGATCTCGGTCATCGCCGACCGATTGGGTAACCTGCTCGACGCAACGGAGTATGACCGTGTCATTGCCCATGTCTCGCCAGGTGGCGAACAGGAAATCGTCGAGCAAGCGCTGGCGGAACGAGATCTGCCGGTGACGTTCACAGTCGAGAACCATCCGACTGCAGGGAACTCACTCGCAGCGCTCGGCGAGGCCCTCGAGGGCGAGCGGACGATCCAGGTCGAAGCGAAGGAACGGGCGAGCCTGCGAGCAATTGCGGATTATCAATTCGGTCCGGGAGCGGGCGATGCAATCCTCCCAGAGTTCGAGTTACAGGGGCGGTATCCCAGGCTCCAGGCACTCGCACCGGACGGTGAACAACTCGCTGCTCTCGTCCCCCAATACGGAACGCTCGCCCTCACACTGGCGGGTGCAAGGCAGTGGGTCGAGAGCACTGTTCGAACGAGCCGTGTCGAAATCGACGCGTTCCGGCCCCACGGCAGCGTGCTGGCCCCCGGGATCGTGGATGCGGACGAATCGATCCGAGTCGGCGACGAAGTGGTCTTCGAGGGGCCCGAGGCCTTCGGGATCGGCCGGGCATCGATGCACGGGGCTGCAATGATCGAAAGCACTCGCGGCGAGGCGATTGATGTGCGCCATGTGACCGATTCTGCCGCGGATCGATGACGATACCTTTTCGGTTGTCGCCATCCTTGGATGGAATATGGCGATCAATCTCGGATACCTGGGCTTTGCCGCGGTCGGTTGGGTGGTACTCCTGGCGAGCCTCTGGCTCGTTCTCCGGGTTAAACCCTGGCACTACCCGGTTCGGTACGTCGAGTTCGATTTCGGCACCCGAGAGATGACCGAAAAGTTGCTGAGCCGTGGGCCGTCCGGAAAGGAACGTGAGGACCGTGACGTCCATGATGATGAAGAAGCAGAGAGCCTGTGGGAGCGGGTGAAAATGGGTCTGTATACCTATCCGCTGCGACCCTCGAAGGTCAAGTAGCCAGTCCATCGCGGCGTTTTGCCGGTTGTGACCCCCTTGCAGCGGCGCCCAAATCAGCCCGAAATCGACAGGGAACGGTGCGTACTTCGCCCCCGACGGGGCGTTTTTGTGCCTGCGGCGAGGATTGGCCCCATGGACGAACTCTCACTCGGAGTCCCGCGACAGATCCTCGAGTCACTTCCGGACGAGGACGACGACGCAGCCACAGACATGCAAACAGCGGTTGCTGCCTGGGAAGACCGACTCAATCGTCTGCTCGAGGAGGCAGCCTCCGACCAGGAGGCCGCGAGTGGGATCGTGGACGCCATCGATCGGCTCGAAGACCGCCACGAGCAGTACGACGACTTCGTCGCCGAGCTCCGGGCTTGGGGGCAGTCTCCTATCTACGCCATCGGGTGGCGGAACCTCTATGCGGACCTGATCGCCCAGATCTACGATCACGAGTCGGTCGGGGAGACAGTCGACCGCGAGCGAAATGCCAGGCTCGTCGAGGACGGAATCCGGTTCCAATCCGATGACGACTGAGGGAGACGGAGCCATCGAACTCGAACTCCGACTGTTCGCCACCTTCCGGGAGGCAGTCGGCCAGAAAACGATCACCCGTGAGTACCCCGACTCGGTTAGGGTCGGTGAGGTGCTTGTGGCACTCGAAGACGAGTTCGAAGATTTGAACGGACAGTTGCTCGATGAAGAGGGCGAAATACAGCCTCAGCTCAACGTCCTCAAAAACGGAAAGGAGGTCCTGCATCTCGATGGCCTTGACGAGACGTTTGCGGTTGGGGATCGCCTTTCGTTGTTCCCGCCCGTCGCAGGTGGATAGATGCGTATCGAGCGGTCGTTCAGGGGCATCTCGATTCGACTCGCGGTGAAGTACCTGGAGTCAGTCGGCGCCGAAACCGTCGGCGAGGACTACGCCGAGGGTGAGGGGTGGCGGGCTGACCTCTCCGCCGAGACCGTCGAAATCGGGCCGTCGCTCGAACTCACCGAAGTCACACTCGTCTTCGAGGGCGAAGAAGCCGTACTCGAGGAGCTGGTTCCGTCATTCGCGAAGAAAGCGGTTCGTGCAGGCGGTTGAGAAGCGGAGCGGGAGTAGTGGTCGGCGGCTGAGAAGGGGTGCAAGATGGGGGTCGGCGGCCGAGAAGGGGCTCCAAGAATGGGAGGTCGGCGACTAAAAGGAGGTCAGCGAGAGCGGGACGGACCGGACAGTTATTCCCAACCGTCGATTTCTGCCTGGACGTAGTGGTCCTCGGCCGGGAAACTTCCAGATTTGACGTCTTCCATGTAGGCCTCGATTCCTGCTTCCATCTCGGATTGCACATCGGCGTATTGTTTGGCGAACGGCGGGACCCAGTCGCCGACCCCGAGGACGTCGGTGATGATCAGGCCTTGACCGCTCACCTTTGGGCCGGCGCCAATACCGATAGTCGGGATATCAATGGCATCGGTGACGTGTTTGGCCACGTTCGCGGGAATGTGTTCGAGCAGAAGCGCAAAGGCGCCAGCGGCTTCGTGTGCTTTCGCCAGTTCCAGAATCTCATCGGCTTCGTCCGATTCAGTCGCTCGCCGAGTGAGATCGCCGGTCTCGTTGACTTTCTGTGGGCTCAGCCCGAGGTGGGCCATTACCGGGATACCGTTTTGCACCAGCCGTTTGGTCAACTCGATCGTATTGGGACCACTCTCGTGTTTGACCGCCTGGGCCCCCGCTTCCTTGAGCATCCGCCCAGCCGTTTCGATCGCATCGTTCGGATCCGCACCATAACTCATGAAGGGCATGTCGGCAATGACCAGGGCGTCTTCCGTGGCCCGGGTTACAGCACCCGTATGACTGAGAATCTCCTCGACGGTCACCGGAAGCGTAGAATCGTAGCCGAGCATCGTGTTTCCAACACTATCGCCGACGAGGATCATGTCCACGCCCGCCTCGTCAACAGCAGCAGCGGTTGGGGCATCGTAGGCAGTCAAGAAGGTCAGTGGTCGATCCGCGTCGTCGTGGGACCGGATGTCAGCGACGGTGGGCATGTTACCCACCAATGAGTCCGCTCTCTTAAGGACCCTGTCTTCGTCGAAACCTGCCACGGTGTCGACCGCGGATCGGACAGGCCGGTCAGTCGTCAGCGGAGGCCGCGCCGCTCACACCGGTGCCCGGGCCCACTTCGATACCAAGTTCGTCGAGTTTCTCCTCAGGCACAACGCCGTCCTCCCAACCGCGGACGGAGTAGTACTCGTCCTTGAGGAGGTCCATCTCGACCAGTTCGCCTTCGGCAGCGCCCTTCCCAGGGATGCCTGCCTCGGAATCCTCGAGGAACCGCTCGGGCAGCGTGTCGTCCTCGCCGTCGAAGCCGTTGAGGTTGTTGTAGTAGCGTTCGAGCGTGTAAATCCGCTCGCCGGCTTTGGTCAACTCGTCCTCGGAGATGTCCCGCCCGGTCATGCCGTTGTACTGGGCGGTGTACTCCTCGATGCCCTCGGCGAAGGCGCTGAATTTGCAGAGGTCAAAGGAGTCCGAAACCGCATGCAGGTCCTGGAACACCGCGAGGAGTTCGCCTTTGCCCTCCGCCTCGACGGGATCGACTTTCTCCGGGATGCCCAATACCTCTGCGGCAGGCGTGTAGCCGCGCAGGTGGCAAGCGCCGCGGTTCGAGGTCGCATAGCCGATGGCCATGCCCTTCATGCCCCGCGGGTCGTAAGCCGGGATCGTCTGGTTCTTGACGTCCAGTCTGGTGTCCTCCGCGTCGAACTCCGCCGCCGCACCCGCCGCACCCTCGGCGAGGGCGTCGGCCAGTTCGTCCTCGCGGCGGCCGATCCGCTCTATCAGGTCGATCATCTTGTCGGCGTCGCCCCAATCAATACCCTCTTCGAGGTAGCCCTTCTCGTCCATCTCCATGGCCTGCGCGATGATGTTCCCGGTCTCGATGGCGTCGATGCCCATCTTGTTACACCGGTCGATCATGATGGCCAGTTTCTCGATGTCCTCGTTCATGGGGTTGGGACCGAACGTGAACGCCGGTTCGTACTCCAGGGACTCCATCCGGAGGTCGACATCCTCGCCGTCGACGGTCGTGCTGACCTCGACCTCCTTCTTGCAGGCGACCGGGCAGGAGTGACATGTCGGTTCGTCCACGAGGATGTTCTCCCGGACGTACTCCCCGGAGACGTTCTCCGAGTCCATGTTGGGCTCCTCGGGTTCGGCTTCCCGCTCGGCCCGGGTCGAGGTATACTTCCCGTTCCGGGCTGGCAGTGCGTCGATCTCCTCGGTGAGGTTCATCAGGACGTTCGTTCCATAGACCGAGAGTCCACCCTCGTTCGGAGCGGTAACGTCCGATTCCTGAACCACCGACATGGCCTCGGACGTCCCCTCGGTGAACGTCTCGACGGCCGCGGGTTCAGGCATGTCCGTGGTGGCCTTGACCATCACGGCCTTGAGGTTCTTTGACCCCATCACGCATCCGGTTCCCCCACGACCGCTCGCGCGGTCGTCCTCGTTCATGATGCAGGCGTATTTGACGCCGTTCTCGCCGCCCGGGCCGATACCCATGAAGCTCAGGTTCTTCCCGTACTCCCCCTCGACCTCCTCTTCGAGCACGTCGCGAGCCTCGTGGGTGGTCATACCCCAAACGTGGGACGCATCACGGAGTTCGACGTCACCGTCCTCGATGACGGCATACACCGGCTCCTCGGCCGCGCCTTCGAAAATCAGGCCGTCGAAGCCCGACCATTTGAGCCGTGCTCCACTCCAGCCCCCGTGATGGGAATCGGTAACAGTCCCCGTGAGCGGTGACTTGGTCACGACGGCGATTCGGCCGGACATGACAGCCCGCGAACCGGTCAGCGGGCCAGTCATGAACGTCAGGATGTTTTCCGAACCTGTCGGGTCCACGTCCGGACCGTTGTCGAAGACGTATTTGACACCGAGACCCCGCGCCCCGATGTACTTCTTGGCGTCCTCGTCCGGGATGCTTTCATAGGCTACCGAGCCCTCAGTCAGATCGACCCTGGCGACACGGTCGTTGAATCCGCCGAGTTCTGTCATAAGTAACCTCCATCAATTGTATAGGGGTGGATGGGGCGTAGTTTTTCCCGTCGGTATGTAACCAAATATAGTTACGTGATCGAGCGACGGCGATTTACGCGCCGCCGCCATCAATTCCATCATGACCGACGCGACGCCGGACACTTACGACTATGGGCGTGGGATGGACGCGCTCAACCGAGCCACCGGTCGGCTGCGCTCGCGCCACGAGGGCGGGGATCCGACCCAGCCGACTCGGACCTGGCTTGACAAGGACCTCACACCCGACGGCATCAGATCCTCGCTCACGATCATTCTGGACACCGGGGGCTGTCGCTGGGCCCGGGCCGGGGGCTGTACGATGTGTGGCTACGTCTCGGAATCCGAAAACGCCGAGGGCGTGAGCCACGAGGCACTCATGAGTCAGATCGAATCCGCGATCGAGTACGAAGCGGCGAACGCTGACGAGCCGGCGGCGGTGGTGAAACTCTACTCCTCGGGATCGATCCTGGACGACCGGGAGGTAGGGGCCCCCAGCCGCCAGGGAATCGCCGAGCGGTTCGCGGACCGCGAGCGTATCGTCATCGAGAGTCTGCCGGATTTCGTCACCGAATCTCGGCTTGAACCGTTTCTCGACGCTGGGCTCGCGACCGACGTGGCCATCGGCGTCGAAACGGCCACTGACCGTGTGCGCCGGGATTGTGTGAACAAATATTTCGACTTTGACGCGGTCGTAGACGCTGCGAAAACCGCTCACGAGGCCGGCGCCAGCGTGAAAGCGTACCTGTTGCTCAAACCACCGTTCCTGACCGAATCCGAAGCGATCGAGGACGCAGTTTCGTCCATCGAGCAACTGGCACCGCTTGCGCATACGATATCAGTCAACCCGACGACGGTTATGGAAGACACGCTCGTCGAGGAACTCTACTACGATAACGGCTATCGGCCACCGTGGCTCTGGTCGGTCACCGACGTGCTCGAACAGACGGCTACGGTTGACGCAATCGTCGTCTCGGACCCCGTCGGGGCTGGAAACGACCGTGGGCCTCACAACTGCGGGGAGTGTGACGAAACCGTAACGCGAGCGATCGGGGACTTCAACCGCCGCCAGGACCCATCAGTGTTCGACGAAGTGTCCTGTGAGTGTGAGGTGACCTGGGAGTCAGTCTGCGAGCGAGAGACGAGTTACAACATGCCACTCGTAAACTGAACGGCGTGTTTCCCAGTAGAATATACCATTGATTGAATACCCCCCGGGTGATAGTACCACTCGTGGCGAGCAACTCGCCGCGAATGACACGTTATGGACGAACCCATTTGCGAGGGCTACGACTGTTCGGATGGCTGGTTCGAGATCCGGGACGATGACGGCCCGCACCGCTGGATCGCCACTCGGGACCCGGTCACGGTGCGACGGTAGTTGCTCCGAAGCCCGCAAGAATTCCCCGCCCGTCTGTCGGCCCAATATCGGCTAGAGCCACGCGCTCAGGGTGGGGCATCAACACGGCCACGTTCTCGGTGTCGCCCAGAATACCCGCCACATTATCCGTTGATCCGTTCGGATTAGCGCCGTTTGTAATCTCCCCATCAGGGGTCGAATAGCGGAAGAGAACTCTTCGTTCGGCTTTGAGATCGGCGAGTTTCTCCTCGGAAATCTCGAACCGCCCTTCCCCATGGGCAATCGGGAGTTCGAGCACCTGTCCCTCCTCGTAGGCTGCGGTCCATCGGGTCTCGGCGTTCTCCACGCGAACGTGGACGTGTTCGCACTGGAATCGGGCGCTTTCGTTCGTCGTGAACGCGCCGGGAGTCATACTTGCTTCACACCCCATCTGTGCCCCGTTGCAGATGCCGAGAACCGGGACGCCATCAGCCGCGAGGTCCGTGATGGCGCTCATAATAGGAGCGCGGGCGGCCATGGCACCGGCTCGAAGGTAGTCGCCATAGGAGAAGCCACCGGGCAGCATCACACCGGTGGTGTCCGCCGGGAGCCCGTCCTCGTGCCAGACGATCTCGGAGTCGATGTCCAGGGCGTCGAGTGCGCGGGCGGCGTCCCGGTCACAGTTCGAGCCTCCGAACCGCACGATCGCGACCGTCATCGCTCACTGACCGCCACCGAGTAGTCGTGAATGGTGGGGTTTGCGAGGAGGCGTTCGGCCATCTCGGTCGCCCGCGCGGTGGCAGACTCGGCGTCGGCAGCCTCCAGGTCGATTTCGAACTGATCGGCCGACCGGAGGTCCTCGAGCTCGAAGCCCAGGCGTTCGAGGGCGCGCTGGGTCGTCGTTGCCTCCGGATCGAGAACGCCCTGTTTGAGACGGACGGTCACCGTGGCGGTGTAGGCGGTCATCGGGCGTAACTGCGCGATTGTGCTCAAAAACTCTTTTGGAAACGTTGGTGTATCCCACGTTCTTGGATACTCGACCCGCGACTCACGACCGAAAAACTGATACACCACTCACGAACCGCTTACAGCCGCCGGATGTGTTCCAGCACCGAGCCCAGGTCGGGAGCATCGAAGAGTTCCCGACCGAGGTAGGTGTTCGCGCCCGCCGCGTACATGTTCGCAACGTGTCGAAGGACGTGTTCGGGCAGCGGTTTGGGTTGCATGTCGACGTCCTCGCGCCAGTCGGGACTATCACTCGCCAGGGCCTCGCGTTTGGCCGTTTTGACCGCCTGGACCCATTCCGGATCGGTTTCTCGATAATACTGCCTGATGACTTCTTTCGAAAGCTGGACCCCGTCCCGGCTAAAGCGGTTCTCGTCAAAGGTGCCCGCGACATCCCCGACCGCGATCGTCCCATCGTGGTACAGACACTCGATCTTGCCGTCCTGGTGAGTAAACCCAACAGCCTCCGCCTGTTCGGAGATGACTCGGTTAACCTCCCTAGCACACCCCTCGAGGGCATCCAGATCGGGGTGTCCGGCGATTCGGTCGGCCTCCGCACGATCGAGGTACCGGTCCTGGCGCTCGAACTTCGTGGAGAATTCGACGATCGGCTCTCTGAGTTCGACCGGTTCCTCTGGCCACACGTCGTATTCGAGACCGTGGTCAGTCGGGTCGCTTCGGTCCCGCAGACTCGATCCGGGTGGGACGACATTCCGGAAGACGACCTCGAGGGGGACGACGTATGCATCCCCGCCCGCCTCGTGATAGGCGTCGTAATCGTACCCAGCCGAGTCATGCGGAAGCTCGGGGGTTCGAGCGATGTCGATGGCCATCTCCGTCGGTGGTTCTGAGACGGCAGCGAGTGGAACCACCTCACCGCCCTTGAGTACTCCACGATAGTGCGTTTCGACCCCAGCCTCCGCCAGGCGCTCGAAATTGTAGGCGCCCATCGCACAGAGGCTCGCACCCTTTTTCGGAAGCTGATCCGGCATCCGCCCCCAGTCAAACACTGAGTAGTCGTCGCTGAAGACGAAGGCCCCCCGCCCCAGGTTCCCGTCCGAGGGTTTCGAATCGGCCCGGACGTCCTTGACGCTGGTCATACCCCTTCCTGGGACCTCCGGCATCAAAGCGTTTCTCACCGACCCCGCCCGCTTCCGTTCCTGTACGAGTTGCGGCGGGACGATGGGAGACAGAGCAACCCTCGAAACCGGCGTTCCCCGGGACCGAGAAAGACGTCCCGTGTGAATGTGATCTCGATAGGCGAGGGCACGTCAGTCAGTTCACCGACCAGCAGTACCGCAACGGCCGAATCCGCAAACCCCCGGTCAATCGCTGTCGCCAGCCCGAGTCACCGTTGGACGGCCGGCCGATTCCGTGAGCCGGAAGCCGGCCGCCTCCAACCACTCGGCACTCCGACCATTGCTGTGGAGTAAGACATCGAGGAGGTCCGCGGGTTCGTCGACGTCGGTTCCGAGTCTAAACGAATCCAGTTCCCCAACCGAAAGGCCCCGCTCTCTGGCGATCTCCCGATGATCCCTGATCGACGCACCGTGATAGTCGGTTTCGAACGCCGCGTCACGGACCATCATTGCGTTCGTCCCGCCACCACGACCCGGAGCGAGCACAACGTCGCTTGTTGTGTTCCTGAGGCGGGCAAGGGTGTCGGGAGTGAGAAGCGGCAGGTCCGCCATGACAACCGCAAGTGGGGCGTTCGCTTCGATCTCTGCCGTGATTACGGCATCGAGTGATCGGTCATCAATCGTGTGTGGCACCGAAACCGAATCGGGGAGCGTGGCGGTAGCGATCACCTGGGGGTCAAAGCGAGTCGGCTCCATCGTGTCGAGGATATCCCGCAACATTGCTATCGCGAACGCTCGCCGTTCGTCCGAATCAAGCACGGCAGAAAGTCGCTGGTTTGGCGATCGCGCGTCAAACGGAATAACAGCCCGCATAGGGCTTTAGCCGAGTTTGTCGTAGGTCTCGCGATTCGAGAAATACCAGTACACCAGTCCCGCAAGGATCGCGATGACGACGATGACGCCACCGATCAGCAGCAACATGCTCGTTTGTTGGCTCGACTGCTGTGCCGATTCGGCGGCGTTCAGCGAGTCTTCAGCCAGGTCTTGGGCGTTCTCGAAGTTGCCCGCGTCGTACGCCGAAATGGCGTTGTCGAGTCGTGAGGTTGCTTCCTCGACGTTCACACCGGCCGCGTCGGCTTCGTCAATGGCGGCCTGGGCCTCCTCGATTGCATCACGGGCCGTCTGGCTCTCTTCGTTATACGGACGAATCTCGGACGTCTGTAACTCGGTTTCCGCACCGCCCTCCTGGGTCTCACTGAAATTGGCGAGGGTCACGGATTGGGGTGGTTCGTAGGACCAGTCGTCCCATTCGGGGACGGTTCCCTGGAGGCGTACCGTGACCTCCGCCACTTCATCGGCTTTCGCGATGGTGTGGCTGAAGGTCTGTCCGTTGTACTCCTGTTGGTTGATTTGGGTGTCACCAACCTCGTAGCTCGTCACGGTCCACGTGACGGATTCGAGTGCCGTTTCACCCTCCAGCTGCCACTGGTCGTAGTTCGTGTACAATTCCTCGACTGTGTAAGTCACGTCCACAGTCGACCCAATCGCCGCGTCGTCCGGAACTTCAGCACCGCTGACTGACACCGCTGCGGCCGGGCCGGCCGCGACGACCGCCAGAAGAACCGCAACGAGCGCGATTTTAGAATAGTGGCTCGAGTTCATCATCCTCGTCTTCGACCAAGTCCTGTAAGGCCGCTTCGCTTTCTTCGCGAATGTCGTCGATGTTCTCTTGGGCTTCGACTGCTTTGCCCTGGAGCTCCTTGATCCGCGGCACATTCGTAACTCCCGAAAGGAGCGTGACCGCCGCGACCTGCCCCGACTCGTTGACGGGGTAGTCCCCACCTCGCACTTCCATCGAGCCGGTCTGCTCTTCGAGCCATTTGCGTCCGCGTTCAATGCCTTTCCGGTTCAGATAACTCGTCGGACCGGCGACGACCAGCAGGGCCCGTTCGGTCCCTTCGATCTCACAGGGGAGTGTCAGCCGTCCGAGCGCCGCCTTGCGGACGAGACTGGTAATCCGGTTTGTCGTGTTGGCCGAGTCCTCGGTTTCCGAGCCTCCCGACCCCCGAAGCTTCGAGAGCAGACCTCCCGAACTCTGGGGTTGAACGGATTCCGAGGCGTACCCGACTGTCGAGACGCCGCCGCCGGCGAGCGTGTTGATGATCTCGCTGGAGTCGACAACGCTCTCGCCGACGTCCGCACTGCTTTCGACTTCGCCGGCGCCAAAGAGGATGCCAAAGCGGGTGACGATCTCCTCATTGATCTCGTCGTAGCCACCCTGGATCGACTCACCCGACTTGCGCCAGGCGTCGTTGTCGAAGACGAGAAGGTTGTCCACCTCGTTGACGAACGTCTGGAAGGATCGAGCGGCGTTCAATGTGTAGATCCCGCCCTCGTCCTTGCCCGGCAAGACACCGATCCCGTAGACCGGTTCAGTATAGATCCGTTTGAGGTGCTTTGCGAGGACCGGTGCGCCCCCACTACCGGTTCCGCCGCCCAGTGCGGCGATGATCAGGAACGCGTCGACCTCGTGGACCGGAATGTTGTCGATCGCACCCTGAATCTCGTCGATGTCTTCCTCGGCGATTTCCGCGCCGAGTTCGTTGTCTGCCCCCACGCCGTGTCCCTTTACTCGGGACTGTCCGATCAGTACCCGGTTATCCTCAGGAACTTTCTCGAGACCCATGAGGTCGGCCTTTGCGGTGTTGACCGCAATAGCGGACCGTACAATCCCCGAACCCGTCCGTTGGTCGTATTCGAGGAATTTGTCGAGTATTTTGCCCCCCGCCTGGCCGATCCCGATCATTGCGAGTTTCATGCTGCTATGTGCTCTGTTTTTAAACACGCGATAGTGCGGCCATAAGGCTTTTGTTGGAAACCGCGTGTGACAGGCGGCAGACTGCGCCTATCGGAGGTTTGCCGTTCGGTGACGGGGCAAATATGCGGCGCCAGGCATCAGGGTTCTGAAAGGTATTCACGGAGGGTGCGTAACTCGTCCTCGGAAACCGCAAATTCGGCCACGTCGTTCGTCGCCGTCGTGTTGTCGAACCGAAGGGACCGGTACTGATCAGGCCCGAACGGGACGAATGGCAGTGGATCGGCGAGGTGCATCCCGATTCGGGTGAGTGACATTGGCACGGGTAATACCGAGAGGGATTTGCCCTCGGTCTGGTAGACCAGCCGGGCGATATCCGCGAGTGTCTGCGTCTCAGGCCCGCCGATATCGTAGGTCTCGCCCCGGTGGCGCTCGTCCTCAACCGCGGCTGCGAGCATCGGCGCCAGATCGCCGATCCAGATCGGCTGGAAGCGTGTCGAGCCGCCCGACGGGAGCGCCGTAACGTATGGTGTCGTGAGGACCCGTGTGAACCGGACGAACTCGCCACCCTCGCCGAAAATGACCGACGGGCGGACGATCGTCCAGTCGAGTGTCGACTCCCGAACCGCCGTTTCGGCCCGTCCCTTGGCCCGAATGTAGGCGGTCGAGCCCTCGGGATCGGCACCAAGTGCGCTCATTTGGACGATTGTAGACACGTCAGCGGCCTCGGCCGCCTCGATGACGTTTCGCGTGCCCTGCAAGTGCACGTGTTCGTGCATTTTGTCTCCACCCTTTGGCTTGAACAGCGGCGAGAGCGCGACGAGGTTCACGACCACGTCCTGGTCGGCTATCGGACCTGTGAGCGAGTCGGGGTCGGTCACATCTCCCGAAACCACCTCAACGGAATCGGGGAGTCCCGAGGGGTCAGCCGAACGGGAGAGCGCCGTGACCGAGTGGCCCCGGTCCACGAGTTCGCGGGAGAGATGTGTGCCGACGAAGCCTGTACCGCCGGTGACGAGTACATGCATGTATGATTATATGCTCGCAACCGGGATAACGGTTGGCGCGACTGGACGTCTTGCCGGTTCACCCAAGACGAGTCGTCGGTCACAAACGGTATGTGACAGGTAAGCCAAGTCCGTGACATGCTCGTGACGCTGGAGGGGTTGGACGGGAGCGGGAAGACCACAGTCTGGAACCGGTTGACGGAGGCTTACGACGAGGGCTACACCTTCACCCGTGAGCCGACACGGTCCTGGTATGGCGACGCTGTCCGCCGATCCATCGAGACCGACGGGGCCGACCCGCTCGCGGAACTGTTCCTGTTTACGGCCGACCACGCTGACCACCTACAGCGGGTCATCCATCCGGCACTTGACCAGGGTGACATCGTCGTCTCGGATCGATACTCCGACTCACGATTCGCCTATCAGGGAGCGGCGATCGACGGGGAGATGCCAGATCCAGTCGAGTTCATCCAGTCGGTTCACCGCCCGTTCACTCGGCCCCCCGATCTCACGATTTACTTCGAGGTCGAACCGGAAACCGCAGTCCATCGGAGCGGGGCGACGAACAAACTCGAACAACTTGCGTTCCTCGAAC
Source organism: Halodesulfurarchaeum sp. (assembly GCF_036626455.1). Taxonomy (NCBI): domain Archaea; kingdom Methanobacteriati; phylum Methanobacteriota; class Halobacteria; order Halobacteriales; family Halobacteriaceae; genus Halodesulfurarchaeum; species Halodesulfurarchaeum sp. The sequence continues at coordinate 26,528 of NZ_JAZKRK010000018.1, forward strand.
AGGTCCAGGCCACCTACGAACAGTTGATCGCAGCCGAGCCGGACCGCTTCATTCGGGTGAACGCGGAGCAACCATTGGAGGCCGTCACGGAAGCCGTCGAGTCGATCATCGACCGACACGCTGGGGACGAAACCGCTTCGAACTAAATCAGTCGCTCATCGAAACGTAGGTTTTCGTCTCAACGACGCCCTCGATGCCTTGGATATCGTCGGTCGCGACGTCGAGAACGTCGTACACCGCCGAGGCAGAGACCTCGACAATGAGATCGTACTCACCAGCCACCACGTGGGCCTCAGTGACTGCGCCCACCGTTTCGAGGGTATCCCGGACGTCCTGCGGCGTCCCCGCTTCGGTGCCGACCATGACAAAGGCATGAACCATACCGGTGCTTCGGGCCGATATGCCAAAAACTCTCGCGGACGCGTTCCCCACTGGTCCAAATCGATCACTGCCCCGCTGTTCCAAATCGGTCATCAGCCGAAACCTCATATGCGAAGTGGTCCAGTTGTGGGTATGGTCGTGGCCTACGCACTCGTCGAAGCTGACACGAGCGACACGTCGGGACTGGTCGCCGAGGTGACTGACATCGAGGGTGTCAAAGGCGCTCACGTCGTCGCGGGGGACATCGATTTGATCGCCCAGGTTGAGGTCCCCAATCCCGGATCCGTCTCGCAGATAATTACTGGCGAAATCGCCGCCTTTGACGCGGTCGCGGACACGGAGACCTACATGAGTATGGACAAGTAGTCGGAGAGTGAGTATGGACAAGTAGTCGGAGACACGAGCAGCGGTCTCAAGGCCTTTAGTCGGCCGCCCGTATCATCGTGTATGACCGACGAGATCGCCGACGCCTTTCGGGCCGCACCCGGCTATCACGAGCAGGAGGCGGGGGTATTCGAGGTCGGCCGGTTGAACTTCGACGGGCAACTTACGGTCTCCAAGGGGCCTGTGACACTTGCCCTCACAGTTCCCACACTCGATGCGACCGTCGAAAACGAGACCGTCGCCCCAGTCGTCGAACAGGGCTGGGAGGAGACCTTCGAACGACGCGTGGAAGACGTCACAAACCTGGTTTCCACCCTCACCGAGGAGCCGGAGGTGACGAATGTGAGCGGGTCGCTTCGCGTATCGATGAGTTTCCGAAGAGATTCCAGCACGCTCACGGAGGAGGTCCGCAACGCGGCGAATTACGTCGAAGGTACCTGGGTCGAGGGGATTATTCCGGGTTACGAGTACGAGGACCAAGTCCAGGCGATTCGAGAACGGGCCAGCAAGACGGCCAGCGAGGAGTGAGTGCCAAATCGGGTGTTATCTGACGATCGTCACCGGAATCGGCGACCGTCGAACGACGGCTTCGGCCACGCTTCCGAGGAGAATGCGGGTCACGCCCGACCGACCGTGACTTCCCATGACGACATGATCAATGTCGTTGTCCTCGACGTAGGTGACGATGGTTCGGGACGGTCGCCCGACTTCGGTTGTCTTTGTGACCGTCTGGTCTTCGAGATGGGTTTTGGCTTCTGAAAAGAGGGATTTGGCCTCGTCCTTGCGGTTCTCGTACCATTCCTCCGAGTAGCCCGGCATCGTGGCGGCGGCACTGTAGCCGGCTTCGACCGGGTCGATGACGTGAAGGAGTACGATTTCCTCGGGGTCAAGCGTCTCGGCCACGTACTTAACGGCGGTCGTCGACTGGGCGGAGCCGTCGATCGGAACCAGGGCCTTCATACCTGAACCTTCAGTCGCTGCAGCCAAATACTTACGGGCCGGAAGCGGCCGTCTCACTCCCGACCGTGCCGTGTTACACAGGCAGGCAGCCCGACGACCTCGACTGGTTTGGAGTTATCCGGCGAATACACGGCCATGCTCCCCCGTTGCATGTCAGTCACCCGAGATTCGAGGGCAGTCGGAAGGTTCAAGCTCGAAACGGCGTCCTCGTCACTCAGCGTCAGCGCGATGCGAGTGTTGAGCTGTTTGAAAACCGGATCGGCGATGTCCTGTGGGTCCTGTGTAATGAGGAAGAGCCCGAGTCGCTCCTTCCGGCCCTGTTTTGCGGCCTCGGTGAACTTCCCGATGACTTTCCGGGCCTGGACGCTGTCCGCGTCAGCGAGGAAGTCGTGGGCCTCGTCCATCCCAACGACCAGAGGGGTCTCTTTGATCCGCTCATAACGAGGGTCACTCGACAGTTTCTGGTCGATGAGGAGACTCGACAGCGCGAGGACCACCATCTCCGCGGCCCGGGAAGAGGTCAGGTGATACGTCGGCACCACCGAGAGTCGTCCCGGCCGGACAAAGTCGCGGACAAGGTCGGTGATCGGGGGGGCGTCCTGATCGAAAACGCCCCGAGGGACGGCCATGACCCGTCGTTTGACCGCGTCGAAGGTCTTCTCATGGACGTGACCCGTTTCGTCGAGCTCCTGCCGAAGCGCCGGAGCGTCCAGGAAATTCCGGAAAGCGTCGTAGGTAGCCTCGCCACTCCGCTCGTCGAAAAAGCGATCGAGGAGGAGGTCGAGCGCGTTGTACTGGTTATCGTTGAGTTGCCCCCCTGCGAGGAGCCACCGGTTCGAGCTCACCATCGAGAACGGGATCGTGAACGGCTGTTGCTCGGCCCGGTGATGGCCCGCGCTGTACCGCGCATTCCCCACCTTCGGAACGAAGGCGACCGTGTCTTCGTGCCCGTCGGAGGCGATCCCCTGTGCATCGAGCCGGCGCGTTTCTGCCTCGTCCAGGTCCGGGTTGTCGTCGTGCATCTGGGCGTACTCGTCCTGGGGATCGAACTGGACGACAGCCGCTCGCGGCGTTCGGCCGCTGCCGGGCTCGATCGCGTAGCGCCGATCTTCGGTGAGGTACTGCCGGAGGACGTTTTTCGCGGTATGTGTCTTCCCCGAGCCGGTGCCGCCAGCAATGAGCACGTGCCGAAATATCAGGGGGTCGGCCCCCGTTTCGCCGTCCTCCAGCCGGTAATCAACCGTCGGGGGACTGGCCTGCGTTTCGATCTTTTCGCCGCCGACCGCAAGATGGCCGAGGAACGCCCCCGACTCCGGTAGATCCAGCCCGGTGCGGATCTTTTCGTGGTCGCTCGCATGCCGGACGACCGTTTCCGGTTTTGGAACCCGATCCGGCGCCCGCCGGTGCAGTTCGCCCCCATCCGGATACAGCACCGCGAGCGGTTCGAGGTCGGCCATCAGCTTGTAATCACGTTCGTCGATGCCCGAGGAACGCATCGCTCGCCGTGCGTGGATCTCGGTGGCGTCGTCGCTTCGAAACGCCTGGGCGTATTCCAAACCGGTCACCCGGCAGAAGAGCGTCTCCGCGTCCGGATACGGTGCGAGCAAGTAGGTGCCCAGCCTGACATCCGTTCGGTTCCCGGCCGTGACGTACGCACGCAGGCGGTTTTCATCGGCCTCTTCGGCGACTCGCAGCCCTTCAGAAACGGCGAGCGCGCCGACGCCCGAATCGCTGCCCCGGGCCTCGATGTCCGGACGGTCAAAGGAACGGCTATCCGGGTCTCCAGGTTCTGCTGACCCCTCGGTCGACGCCCCGCTCTCCGATTCGTCGTCTTCGGCCTCGAACTCGGAGAACGATCCCAGATCGGTCATGGCTGGAGTCAGTCCCGGAACGCACTAACTCCTTTCCCCCGGTCCAGTGGTCACGGGCACCCGCTCTCGTAGGACCTTATGCCTCGCGACCCCACCGCTCGTAGTTGTAGTTCCGGTCCTCAGTCGTGTTGAAGGCCACCTCCAGACGACGGACGAGTTCCGCCTTGCCCTCAGCACCGATTCGGGCCAGTTCATCAGCCTTCGCAATGGGGAGCGGAGGCCCACGTTCGGCCGCCACCCCCCGGAGGACTGCCTGTTCGACAGCCGATCTGACTGCGGACTCCTCGGCGAAGCCACCCGGCAGTTCAGCCTTGAACAGCAAGTCCGTTCGTGGGTCGTAGACGACGAAAAATGTGATCTCGTAGTCCGTGGCCGGTCGTGATCGTGTGACACCAAGCTCCGTTTCCGGTGCTGAAAAAACGCCGTCGGCACCAAGTCGCGAACGGAACCACCCGGTCCAAGTGAGGTCCTCGGTCACTCGGCCCCGCTGTCCTGTCCCTCCAGCCTGCGGTCCACCCACTCGCTCCTGCTGGCTACTCCCTCGCGCCTGCGGTTCGGTCTCGCCCTCCCGCTGTTCCAGTACCTGGGTGAAAAAAGCCGCATCGCTTGCCCATGGACTCGGACGACCGGTTTCGGCAAGCGTCCTGATGAGGCCCCGGGATTGCGGGCTCTTGACGAAACCCACGAGTGGGACCCCCCGGTCCAGGAAGTCTTCGACCAGGTCCACATAGTTCTGGAGGACTTCCGCGACGAGGTCATTTTCGCCGGCAAGGTCTCCGATCGATCCGTGGCGGCCCCGCCAGTGGACCAGTCCTTTCGGATACAGCGGCCCATCGAGGAAGAGCACCTCCTCAACCGCATCTGCATGCTGCAAGGCATGATGACTTTCGGCAAGATACAACGCGAGACCGTGGACGATCCGTTCTTCGTCGCGGGCCAGGGCCTCGGTCTGCACGATTCGGCCTCGGCCATGATCCTCGTCGAACGGGATCCACCCATCGGTCGCGTGATCGACCGTGGCGTCGTTGGAGTGGACCGGCATGATGTAGGTCCGGGCTCGATGGAGCCCAAGATTCGAAGGAACGGCGCTCATGGCTGCCTGGGCAAGGTCCAACAGCAGGCCGTTCTTGAATGTCGTCGGATTGATCGTCCCCGAATCGAGGCCATGAGCCGTACCGAAAGGTGATTCTTGCAGGGCCAGGTCCTCAATGGGCGCCGCTCGCCGGGTCACAGAATCGATCGGTTCCAGAACAGCAGCCCCATCCTTGCGGAGCGGGTCAAGGTGGTCGGCCCAAACGGTTTCAGCAAGGTCACGATGGGCCTCGGGATCGGCGTCGTGGCGAATTCGATCTGCCAGTGAAGCGATCCCGTCGTAATGGACGGGGTCGATGGTCATCATGCCCACCTTCTTTTCCCACCGTAATCACGCCTCGGGTTTTGGGCGAACCGTGGGCCTTGGTGTGCGGGGTGCAATCGGGTCTGCTGGGTTTCGATTCGTTGGGCCCGGATTGGTACAGCGCCACCAGTGATTTTCGGCAGATCACTGCATGTCGGTGCAGTCGATGTGGTGAGAGTCAAACCAGGAACGAGATCGGCGTCATGGTTTTGTAGTGGCCACACGGTAGCTCACACAATGTCATTGGCCGCGGTTGTGGAAGCCGCCAAAGCGTACTTTTCGGAGGGAATGAACCCGGCACACGATTGGCACCACGTCGAACGGGTCGACGCGAACGCGGACCGGCTCCGCTCCGAGTATCAAGCGGTAGATGACTTTGTCGTCCGAGCGAGTGTATACCTCCACGATATCGGTCGGGAACGAGAAGACACTGGGGAAATCACGGACCATGCCGAATGGGGAGCTCGAGAATCTGAGACGATACTCAGGGAGCACGGAGTGGCTGCCGAAAGGGTATCTGCGATCTCTCATGCGATTCGTGCACACCGGTTTTCTCGAGGGCCCGAGCCGGAGTCACTCGAAGCCAAAATCCTCTCGGACGCCGATAACCTCGATGCCTTGGGCGCTGTCGGGATTGCACGGTGTTTTACCCAGGGAGGCGACCGTGGATCACCAATCCACGATCCCGATCTCCCACCCAAAGCGGACGAAACTGAGGCCGGTGCCACGCAGTACAACCATTTCTATAAGAAACTGCTCGACCTCCCGGCCAGGATGTATACCCAGACCGGTCGAGAGATCGCAGAAGATCGACGGGAGTTCATGAAACGATTTTTGACCCGGTTTGACGAGGAGATCGCGGGTGACCGGTGACTGCTGGGTCGAGCCAAAGACACCCAGTCACTGGGACGATCGGACCGACTCGACTGCCTGCACGGCCGCCAATACCTGATCGTGAGCCTCGCCGTTCGAGGCGGCGATTCCTCGACTATCGAATTCCCACCGGTCTCCTTCGATATCGGTCACTGAACCACCCGCCTGTTCGATCAAAAAGGCCCCCGCCACGGAGTCCCACGAATTCATTGTCCGATTCGTGAATGTGGCATCGATAGCGCCCCGAGCCACGAGAGCCAGAGTCAATTGGGCTGAGCGTAGGCGGATCAAATCCCCGAACCGCTCGACAATTTCACTGGCAGCGGTCCCGTATTCGGCCCGTCGATCTGTCGGCCACCAAAACGTGGGGGCGACTGCCATTTCCTCAGGATCGTGCCGGTTGTTGACGGTTATTGGCTCCCCGTTCATTCGGGCGCCGTCCGTGTCCGCGGTAAACGTATAACCGAGTTCAGGAGCCTCAATCGCCGCTGCAATCGGTTGTCTGTCTTCGACAACCGCCACGGCCGTCACCCAGAGCGGAATCCCTCGCACGTAATTATTCGTCCCATCGATCGGATCAATGATCCACGCCCGTCCTTCGTCGGGAATCGTGGCCTCATCTGCCGATTCTTCAGCCACAATTGTGGCCGTCGGATCGGTGTCTCGAATGCAGTCGATGACCGCCATCTCGGCCTCCCTGTCGGCACGAGTCACCACATCGGTTTTGTTGGTTTTCGTCTCGATGGTGAGTTCCTCCCGGAATAACGAGTCCGCCTTGTTCCCCCCGACTTCGGCAGCAGACCGGGCACCATCGGCCAGATCGGTCGGTTCCATATCACCGACTTTGCTCCACGGCCAAAAAGTGAATCCATTTATCGCTCGCCGAGAGCGTTTCATCTATATAGAGGAGCGACAATCCGAGTATAGATTTAGCTGCTGGTAAAGAGAGTTTTACAGCGGGCAACGAATAGTTGGGTTTAGAATAAATTCGATTTGATCTATATAAGTATATATTACTACCGAGGACATCGTGGGAAAAATATAAAACTACTTTGGGTAGCCACATATTGGACCACCTGGATGGTAAACCGAAGGTCCTATTTGAAACGACTCGCAGCGGTCACAACTGTTGGGACGGTCGGTGGATTGGCTGGTTGTTCGGGGGAAGACGAACCCGAGGATGCCGAGCAAACGGAGGAAGAACAAACTGAGGAGCCTCCTGCCGAAATTACCTGGATTATGAATCCGGCCCAGGAGGAAATCGACATTACTGTTCAGTATCAACCGCTCTTTGACTACCTCGAAGAGAACGCGGACGTGAAAATCAACGGGCAGCCGACAGCCAGTTATTCCGGGACGGTACAGGAGCTCAGGCGGTCGGAAGGGGGAGATCGGGTGTTTGCGGACACGTCACCAGGGGCCGTGGCGCAGATTCCAGGTGAAATTGATGTCACTGGGATGCGGATTGCGTATGGCGCGGAAAAGTACTTCTCACTCATCACGACGACAGCTGACAGTGATATAGAGGAACTCGCTGACCTCGAGGGTGAAGTAATTGCTACGGCGGCACCAACCTCCGTATCAGGCACGTTATTCCCACTCTATATGCTTAGTAACGCCGGGTTAGACATCGGTAATGCCCCAGGTGGAAGCCCGGCAGACTTCGAGATACGCGCCTCGGACCATACGACGGCTCGTAAACAGATGATTGAGGACGACCGCATTGCGGCCGCTGCTACGGGTGCATTTTCGACGGCGGCACATGTACCTCAAGAACAATTCGATGCGATGTCCGAGGATTTCGTCGACATATCAGTCGAATACGACAGTGCCGGCGAACGTGAGCCGGAATTGCAGTTGCTTGCCGTTTCCGAACCGATTCCCCGGGCTCCGATCGTGAGTAATGCGGCGTGGGACGAATCGCTCAAAGGCGAACTTCGCCAGCTGATGATCGACGCACCCCAAGAAGCGTTCGAACACGAGTCTCAGGAATTATTGGCCGAAGAACTCGGTGTCGATCCTGCACTCCTGGAGAAGGATGAGAGCGAGCTAACCGAAGCCGAACAGGATTCGGTTGAACTGGTCGAAGATCACGGCCTCTGGTTTAGTGGGGTCGCACCCGCGAGTGTCGAAGACTACGACCCGGTGTCGAATCTTGGCCAGGAACTCGGATTGGAATGGTCTGACTTATAAATCTCGGTGAGCACATCCGAGAAAATGACCCAAATCGAGCTTGACGGGATTACGAAGACCTACGGTGAAACAGTCGCGCTTGAAGACGTATCGTTCGAGGTGCCAAGAGGAGAGTTCGTCGTGATTCTTGGCGTCTCGGGATCGGGAAAATCCACCCTTTTGCGGATACTGAGTGGCTTGACTGAGCCGAGTGCCGGTGAGGCGTTTATCGAGGGCACAAAGGTAATCGAGCCAAGGCCGGAAGTGGCGATGATTTTTCAACAACACAATATTATCGGAGATCTCTCTGCCTATTCGAATGCGCTCGCCGGGGGCGTTGACCGGAGCGGATTCTTCACGAGTGTGTTTCAACTCCAAGATCAAGAGGAAAAACTCCGGGCCCTGGACGCATTAGACACCGTCGGCTTGCTCGAAGAGGCCAAACAGAAGGCGCGATCAATGAGCGGCGGGCAACAACAGCGAGTCGGCATCGCCAGGGCACTCGTCCAGCAACCGAAGGTATTGCTAGCAGACGAACCAGTAGCTAGTCTGGATCCGGGAAGCGCACAGGACGTGATGCGATACCTTCGACAGGCCTCCGAGGACCGCAATCTTACGACCTTTTCGAGCCTCCATCAGGTTAACACGGCCCGCAAATTCGGCGAACGGTTTATCGGGCTGCGTGACGGCAAAAAGGTCTTTGACGGCTATCGGGACGAGTTGACAATCGACGACGTCGACGACATTTACGGCGATATCGATACGGAAGGAATGTTTGTCACGGATTCAGGTGAAACGACCAATGGAACCGGCACTACCACGACAACGACCTCATGATTACTGAATCGGATAACCTATGACGACTGAAAATCCCGAGGGAGAAGGTTCGGAACCCTCTAGCGATTCGGTTCGTTTCAAAACGGACAAAGAAAGCTCGTCATCTCATGACGACTCGGACCCGATACGGGATCAGTTCGATAGCATCAAGAAGATGCGACGGCGACGAGCCGTCGGCTGGCTTGCGTTAATTACCTTCATTGCATTCATCGGCTTGCAGTCAGCATCGGCGACAGGGTTGCTCAATCCGGACGCACGGATTGGAACGTTCCTCGAATCGTTGGGTCAATTTTTCCCTGTTACCTTACATTTCGGGATCATCCCCTTCCTCAATCTTGGCCAATATGCCGATTTCATCGTCCAAATGAACCTGCTGTATGATCCAGAAATCGGTGGCCTGATCTTCCAGTGGCCGCCGAGCCCTGGTGACATTTATGCGTTTTTCTTCCAGGAATTGGGCATGTTCCAGATCTTTGGAGAAGCCGGTGTTACCCTTGGGATGGGATTTCTTGGAACGTTGCTAGGGTTTCCGTTCGCCCTCATTTTCGGGACGCTGGGGTCAGAACGGGTTACTCCATTTCCCTTTAATTTCATCTTCAGGGGAACGATGTCGTTCATCAGAGCGATCCCAGCCATCATTTGGACGCTTATTTTCATTCCCTTCTTCGGACTCGGCCCAACCTCGGCAGCCATCGCTATCGCTTTCGACACGATCGGGAATCTAGGCCGACTGTTCGTCGACGAACTCGAAGAGATCGAAGACGGCCCGATCGAAGCCATGCAGACGACGGGTGCCAACAAACCACAGGTGGTCTTTTTCGGGATGTTGAGCCAAGTCAAGACATCGTTCATCGCCTGGACGCTCTATATCTTCGAAATCAACGTTCGGATTGGGGTGACAGTTGGAGTCGTCGGGGCTGGAGGTCTCGGCTACATCGTCGTCGCCCAACAGAATTTACTACGGTTCACGAACATGATGGCGACGTTGATCGCAATATTCATCCTGATCATCTCCGTGGAACTGTTCAGCCAGCGACTTCGGTCCCGGTTACGTTCCGACGAAGAGCGAATGGGCATCTGGGAACTGATTACCGGCTTCCCCGAGCGGATGGCAGAATCGGCACTGAAATAACGGGTCGATCTAAACCCATTTCTTCGCCAAATTCGGGAACGGATGTGATAGCCACCAAATAGTCGTGGCCAAAACCGTTGCTGAATAGTAGTCCGTATGCAGCACGGCACTCCTGTCGGGAACAAAAGATTCCGCTTACCGCCACTCGATCACAACAACGAATCCACAGCCTCCTCGACCGACATCACCTCCTGGTCGAGGGCGTCAAGGATGCCTTTGATCTCCTCACGTTGCGCATCGGTATCCGGCTCCTCCACCCAGAGGTCGTCCATCGATTCGCCGGCTTCCAGGGTCAACTCCTTTTTGACCCGGTAGGCCCCGTTCTCGGTGAGGATATCGGCGGGATGGAAAAACGCCCACTCTTCGCGGTCAAAGCGCACACCGATCCGGGGTTTTGCCCCGAACGACTCGGCGAAATAGCGCAGTGCTTCGACCTCCTCACTTGTGAGGTAGATCGGATCGCCGGCGCTCGCTTTGGCCTCGATGGCGTAGAAGACGGTGCCATTGCCCGCTAGAACATCCGGAAGTTCACGCTCCGTCGCACTCCCGCTGGCTGGGGCTCGCATGACGGCGAACCCAGCCGAATCAAGGGCATTGACCAGTTGGCGCTCCCGGCGGTCGCCCTTGCGGTTGGCTGACATCTATCTCGAAGCAGGTGTCGGCGGGTGAAAACCTCCGCGGATCGGTTGCGTTATTCGCTCTGGATCCGCGGTGCGAGCATGTAGGTCACATTGCCCAAGCCCTCCGCGATATCGAAGTGCAGTTTGACCGGGAACTCCTCGCCGAGTTCCACCTCGACCTCCCCGTCGGCCGGGATGGCCTTGTTCATGTCCTTGAGGTAGTCCAGGGAGAACAACGAATGTGCGTCCCCGAGTTCGAGTTGGATCAGATCCGGCGCTTCCAGTTCGAGGTGGACGTCGTCGGTGTCACCTTCGGCGTCGACGTAGAAGTGCTCGGCCTCCAGATCGACCCCGAGGGCGATGTGATCCGAGACCATGTCCGCCGCTCGGACGGCCCGGTCGATGTCCCGACCTTCGATGATGATACGGGCTGGGAGGTCGAGATCGGGGAGGTCCGGTTCCTGGCGGATCGAATCTGGATCGATGAGCGCGAGGGTGTACTCCAATCCGTCGATATGGATGTGGAGTTTCCGAGTTTCCTCGTCGAGCTCGAGCTGGATGAGTTGACCGGCATCGGCCATGCCGGCAATATCCTCCAGTCGGGAGAGGTCCACGCCGATAATACCGCCGTCGGCTTCGTACGACTCGAATGCTGCAGATTCGAGGTCCAGGTCTACCATGCCCACGTTAGCCGGGTCGACCGCTCGGATCTCTAACCCCGCTTCCGTGAGGTGGATCTTGCATTCGTCCACCAGCACGCTCACGGAATCGAGTGTGGTCCGGAGCGTTTCGGCGCTGACGATGGCCGTAAACATCTTGTTCTGGGATTAGACACAATCCCTTAAAAAGTCACCCGTTCGCACCGGCCCCGAACCGGTCGATCCACGGGGCAGCGCCCATCGTCAGCCACTTCTCGCCGGCTCCCGTACACCATTCAATGACTGGGAAAGACGAGTACTACAACAAGGCCAAACAACAGGGCTATCGGTCGCGATCCGCGTACAAACTCAAACAGATCGACGACCAGATGGGGCTGTTCGATCCGGGCGATACGGTCCTCGATCTGGGCGCGGCCCCAGGTGGGTGGCTCCAGGTCGCCGCCGAAACCGTCGGCGAGGCTGGCCGAGTTATCGGCGTCGACTTCCAGCGCATCGAAACCATCGAACCAGGCGACGTGGAGACGCTCCGTGGGGACATGACCGAAGACAAGACCCAAGAACGAATCGCCGATCTCGCGCCGGACGTGGTCGATGTTGTCATCTCCGACATGGCCCCGAACATGACCGGGGAGTACAGCCTGGATCAGGCCCGGTCGCTCCACCTGGCCCGAACCGCGTTTGAAGTGGCCCAAGAATTCCTCGAATCGGGCGGCAATTTCGTTGCTAAAGTCTTCGAAGGACGAGACCTGGATGATTTCGTCGAGGACGTCGAAGACGAGTTCGACAAGGTGAGCATTCTCAGACCGGACGCCTCACGTGACTCCTCCTCGGAAATCTTCGTCGTTGGGATCGGTCGACTCACGGCCCCCGTCTCGGAAGGCGAGACGGTCGAGGTGTCGATCGAAGCGACCGGCGAAGACGGCGACGGGATCGCCTATGTCGAGGGCTACACGATTTTCGTTCCGGACACGAGAATCGGCGACGAGGTGACAATCGAAATTGGAGACGTCAAACCACGATACGGTTTCGGCAAGCGGATCGACGATTAATCCGCAGCCGGGACGGCCTGTGCGGGTTCCTGTCGACGGATGAATCCGACGACGAGATAGATAAACGGCGTGTCGATGAGCGCGATGGCGAGTTTGAGGAGATACTGTCCCACCAGGAGCGAGGCGACCACCGCAAGCGGAAGCGGGTCACCCGTACCCAAAGCCAGCGGCACCAGATAAAAGCCCAGGCCGACGAAAATCGCCGTGTCCAGGAGTTGACTGGTCGCCGTCGAACCGATGTTGCGAAGCCAGAGATGGGCCCCGCCAGTCAGGTCCCGCAAGTAGTGAAAAACCAGTACGTCCCAATTCTGGCTCACAAGGTAGGCCGCCAGACTCGCAATCACGATGTTCGTACTCGAGCCCAGGACAGTGGCAAAGGTATCCGGCGCGACCGTCGAGGAACTCGCGGCCGGTGCCAGGATGGTACTCCAGACCAGTGCCAACATGACGAAGTTGAGGCCGAACGCCACGTTCACCAGTACCTGAGCCGCCCGTCGCCCATAGATCTCCGCGTAGATGTCCGAGGCGAAGAAAGTCAGAGCATAAGCCAGCGCCGCCCCTGGGAGCGCAAGCGTCTCACCGGCGACCGGAATCGAGACTGGCAGGTCAAAGGCCAGCACTTTCGAGGCGGTGAGTTGGGCCGTGATCAATGCGGTGACGAACAGACCGACCAACGCCACCTGCGCGATGGGAGTTTCCTGGCGGGTCATTCGTCCGTCATTCCCTCATCCGGGTCGAGACGGTCGTGTCTGGCGTCGATCTCGTCGAGCAGATCCAACGTTTTTCGCACCGACGCCCGGATCGCGTCGCTCCGATTGACGAATTTCCCGTCCTCCCCGACGTGTTCGTCGAGATCTGCGAGGAGTTCGCCCGGTATTTCGACACTGATTTTGGGCATCAACAATCCCACCCGGCCGGGATCGGGGCCGATATTTCGATATATGCTGCCATAGTATTCCTAGAAGGATATTTGAGGAGTACTGGAAGAGTATTACGGTCTGACTACCGGACCGATCGACACAGTCAGGCCGGCTCAGCCGCCTTCGGCTTCTTCCCCCGTCGTCCGCCGAGTGTCACAAGCCAGAGCCCGCCCAGGCCGACGAGATAGGCCAACGAGGTGGGGATTGCGATCAGGAACATCGTCCAGATGCTGCTGGACGAGAAGAACGTAGCGAAGACGAAGATGACGAGGACCACCGGACGCCAGCTCTTGCGCATCCGCTCGTAGCTCACGATCCCGCCACGATGGAACAACCACATGGTGATCGGAATATCCGCGAGCAAGCCCACCCCGGCAGTCGTGAAAAAGACCATCCAGAAGAAGTTGTTCACCCGATAGCTCACGACCATTCCGGCCCGGATGCCGTCCTCGACGAGGTAGGAAATGATCGGGGGGGCGACGTACAGATACCCAACGATGCTCCCGACGAGGACACCGATGATGATCGAGAGCCCCCAGAAGGAGACTGCCCGCCGTTTTCCGGTTATGAACCCACGGTGTTCCAGGGCCGGCCAGGCGTAGTAAAACAGCACCGGGAGCGTGACCACGGCACCGATGACCATCGAAATCTTGACCTCGAAGACCAGCGCCTCCACCGGGTGCAGCGTGATCGGCCAGGCGATGGCTTCGGGGTCGGGCCGCACTTCCGGCGGAATTCGGGAGATGAAATCGGCCCGAATCGTTCCGATCCCGCCGCGGTAGAGGAACATGAAGAGGCCGGCCATCACGACCATGAAGACGGCGACAAGGTGGAAGGCCCGGGAGCGGAGGCTGTCGAGAATGAATGCGATATCGTGGTAATACCCGCCGATGTCCTCCTCAGTCGTCTCTTCCTCGGTGAACGCGTTGAACATCCCCATTCCCGCATCGGACATGGCGCCACCGACGCCCTTCTGCCGAGTGCCTTTAGGCGGTTCGTCGGGTGCGTCGTCAAACCGTTCGAAAATGGCTTCCGCTTTGTCCGGGTCGCCGTCGTCCATGGCCTGCTGGGCCGCCTCAAGGGCATCCTCCTCGTCCATCGCCGCGAACACCACCTCCGGCATCGCTTGGACGCCATCGGCCCCATGAACCGATTCAACGGACGGCGCGTCTTCGAGCGTCTCGTGGGCCGCATCCGCTTCTGATTCTGGCCCTTCCACTGCAGTTTCTGACGACGGGGCGTCCGACGACACAGCCGGTTCTTTCGGTGGCAATCCGTCCGCAGGTTGGGCCCGCATCGTCGCCCGATACAGGACGACCAATGTGCCGAGAACGGCAAAGACGAGGGCGGCCACCACCACCGCAACGGCAAGCGAAAGTCCACCTGGGAGCCCCAGGGCCTGGTCGATCGGTGCCAGTGGAGCTGGCCGGATCAGTGCAGGGAGTGAGGGCCTGATCGTCGTATTAAAAAGCTCCAGCCCGCCGGCCCCATACACCCAGAATCCTATCGCAGCGCCAATCGCAGCCGTTCCAGCAACCTGGTGGAGGCGCCGCCGAAGCGCCACGAAGAAATCCAACGATTGCCGGCCGCGTTTCCCCGCGGTGACGATTTTTGAGAGATACAGGCTGAACCCATACAGCGCCAAGAGCGGGAACGCCCACATCAACTGGGTGAACGGGTCCGGTGGCGAGAACATCGCCCCAAACCCGAAGATGGCGACGACGGCGTACTTCCACTTGTCACGGAAGGTTTCGTACGGGATGATTTCGGAGTAGGAAAACGCCGTCATCAAAAGCGGCAGTTGGGCCGCCAGCGCGAAGGAGAGGGCAAGCACCATAATGAACTCCGTCCAGTGCACGATGGAGTAAAGCGGTGCAAGCCCGGCCCCGAGCGCGTTGCCGGCCAGGAAATTGAACATGATCGGGAAGAAGAGGAAGTACGCATAGATGACCCCGAAGGTCGAGAGGGCCACTGCCAGCGTGGCCACGATCGCCAGTTTCCACCGCGGGACGTGGATGTCCGGAACGATATCGCGGTCGGCGAGTGGTCCTTTCGCGTAGTAGGCCAACACCGGAAGGGCCGCAAAAATCCCAGTGGCGAGCCCGATTTTCACCTGCATTAAAATCACGTCAAATGGCGTTTGGGCGATGACGGAGGCCCCGCGAGCGAGCAGGTCCTCTTTTAGCACCGGCCAGATCCACAATCGCATCGCGATCACACCCGCAAAAAGCCCCACGACGAAGGCGACGAACACTACTTTAAGCCGCTGTTGAGCGGTTTTCAAAACGGTCCCGAGGGTTTGCCGGCCGCTCTCGAGCGAGCGAGCGGTATCCTCGTCTATCGGCCCCGGGGCACTCATCTTATAGGGCCTATCCGAGTCGCGACTATCAATCTTCTTCTCTGGAGACGGCGACGAAACGAAAAGGCCCATAACGACGCCCTAGCCTATTCTGGCCCATGTCGCGGGAGCCGGGCGAGGGCCCGGACGAGGACGGGGAGCCGGACGAGAAGCGGCCGGACCAGGCCGACGAGGCCGAATCCACGGCGACCAAATCGGCGGAAGAGACCGCCACAACTGAGACAGAGCCGGTGGATTCGGCTGCCGAAGACGGGTCCCAGGAGGGGCCATCTGACACGGCCCCCGAAGCCGAAACGAATGCAGCCGCGGACGACACGGAGCCCAACGAAGAAACTGCGGGCGACGATAGCGAAGACACGGACACAGCTGAAGCTGACGAGGAGGTCGGTGACGAAAGTAAAGCCGTAACCCAAGACGACGGGGAAGCTGAGAAGGATACTGAGGCCGAGGCGGACGAAGAGGCGGACCAGGCAGACGGAGCAGACGACGAAGCGGACCATGAGGAGGCCGAATCAAGT
>NZ_JAZKRK010000019.1:0-40294 GCF_036626455.1 Halodesulfurarchaeum sp.
GCTGGTTGACTTCGATGCGCCCTCGGCCGCGGCCCACCTCGTGGCTGCAGGCGTCCCCTTCGAGGCTCGTGGAGCGACTATCAGCTTCCCCCTTGACTTCGAGGCTGACGCGAAGCAAACCCGGTACGCACATGCACTCGATATCGACGAAGGCGGTGTTCGGGCCCGGCTCGCCGACCGGATCGCGGCCCAGCACGAGGGCGAGCCGCGAATCGGGCTCCCGGCTGTGCTTGGCACCGACGAACACCACGAGATCCGGAACGAACTCGCCACCGCCCTTGACGCGGCTGTCTTCGAAGTCCCGACTGGTCCACCGAGCCTGCCAGGGATTCGTCTCGAGACGCTGTTTCGGAGTGCGCTGCGCGAGGCGGGCGTGGAAGTCGTACAAAACACCGTCGTCGAGTCCCAGGCGACGGGGAGGCAGATCGCGTCGGTGACGGTGGACCGGAACGGCCAGCGGATTTCACACGCCGCCTCCTCGTTCGTGCTTGCCACCGGCGGCCTCGTGGGAACAGGACTGGAATCTGCCCGTGAAGGCGTCCGAGAGCCGGTATTCGGCTGTCAGGTCCCCGTCCCCGAGGATCGTTCGGAGTGGTACGTAACGGATCCGTACGGTGAACAGCCCTATGCTCGGTTCGGCGTCTCCGTCGACGAGCAACTGAGACCACAGTCGGCGGTGGGAGATCCCGAGTTCGAGAATCTCCGAGCCGCCGGGAGCGTCATCGGTGGGTTCGACTTCACCGCTTCGGGCTCGGGGACGGGGATCAGCCTCGCGACTGGAGAACTCGCCGGACGTCTGGCGGGGGAGGACGTGACATGAGCGACTCGGAGTTCCCTGATCTTGGAGTTGGCCCCATCGACGCGTCCGGGGACCGGGTCGATCTCCGACCGGGATCGGACGATTGCTATGCCTGTTCGACCTGCGATACGAACTGTCCGGTTGCGGCCGTCGAGGATTCGTTCCCGGGCCCGAAGTTTCAGGGCCCCGAACAATGGCGACTTTCGCGGGACGGTGAGACGGAAATCGACCCATCCATCTTGGAGTGTTCGAACTGTTTGCGGTGTGATTCCTCCTGTCCATCCGACGTCCCACTCTCCCAGATGCATAACGAGGCCCGGGCCGAGTACGTTTCGAGTGACCTCTCGAAGCTGAGCCGGACCTACTGGCGCAATCGACTGCTCGCGAACTATCGAACCTCCGCTTGGCTGGCCAGCAAGCTGCCACGGCTGGCAAACGCCGTCATGGGATCCGGTCCGGTTCGGTGGCTCCTTGACCGAACGCTGGGTGTCACGGCCGAGCGGGAGTTTCCCGAATTCGTGACCGAGACCTTCAGAGAGTGGTGGGACGGCCGCGGCGGTCCTGCTGAATCGAGAGCCCGAGCCCGCGAACATCGCGAACGGCTGGGGCACGATCTGGACGCGGACCTGAAAGTCGCATACTTCCACGGCTGCTATGCCAACTACAATACGCCGGAGGTTGGCAAAGCGATGGTGCGGGTCTTCGAGCACTTCGGGTACGAGGTCATCGTTCCGGAGCAGCGATGTTCGGGGACCCCGATGTTCGCCAACGGGATGCTTGCGGACGCCCGCCGGCATGCCGAGGTGAACGTGGACTCCCTCGGAACCGCCATCGAGGCGGGCTACAGCATTATCACGAGCTGTACCTCCTGTTCGATGGCGTTGCGACAGGAGTATCCCGAGCTGTTCGAACTGTCTGGAATCGACACGCTCGCTGGCCATACGTGGGAGGCGATGGAGTTCCTTCGGGCGAAGACCGACATCGCCGCGGAACTGGGGGCCGCGTCGGTCGACGAGGACGAATTCGGGACCCTCGCCTACCACGCCCCCTGTCACGCGCGGGACCAGGGACTCGACGGCCAGCCCGTGGAACTGTTCGCCCCGCTGGACGGCGCCGACGCGGCGGACGTGGGTGATTCCTGTTCGGGTATCTCGGGAACCTACGGCTGGAAGGACGAGCACTACGACACCTCGATGGCCATCGGGAGGGAGATGTTCGAGCACATGGATCGGGTTGACGGGGAAACGGGTCTCACCGAATGTCCGACCTGTGCCTCACAGATGGAACACGGGACTGGCGACGACGTTTGCCACCCACTCGAGGTGATCGAGGCGGCACTGGTGGAGTGAGGATTTCCCCGACCAATCGACGAATTGCGCCCGGCGGACGGGAGGTTAATAACAATCGAGGTGCATGCTATGTTGTGGTGTGATACCGATGGGTCTGCTTAACAACCTCAAAGACTGGCTGAATCAGGAACAGAAGGACCTCGAGGAGGGTGGCATGGACAAAGACGAGGGCGTGACCAGGCTGTTTTTCGCCACGGACGTCCACGGCTCGACTGTTTGCTGGCGGAAATTCATCAACGCCGCGGAATACTACAGCGCCGATGTGCTCGTGCTCGGCGGGGACACGACCGGCAAGGCGATCATGCCGATCATCCGGGAGAACGGGACCTACCGCTTCAACCGCGGCGGACAGGAACAGGTCATCGAGCGTGACGAACTCGAAGACGCAAAGGAGTCGATGGAGAACGCCGGGTACTATTCGTACGTGTTGACCCAGGCCGAATACCAGGAACTCGAGCAGGCCTCGGATTCACAGGAACGCCAGGACGAGATCTTCGAGGAGAAGATGGTCGAGCGAGCGGAGAAGTGGCGGGCTCTTGCCGAGGAGCGGTTGCCCCGGGACTTTCCCGTGTATGTCTCTCCGGGTAATGACGATCCCTTCCACGTCGATCAGGTCTGGGAGGAGTCCGATCTTATCGATCTCGTCGAAGGAGAAGTCGTCGAGATCGGTGACGGCTACGAGATGGCCAGTACCGGCTGGACGAACCCGACGCCGTGGGATACCGATCGCGAGGAGTCCGAATCGGAACTCGCCGATCGGCTTGAGGCGGTCATCGACAAGATCGACGACATGGATCGGGCCATCTTCAACTTCCACGCCCCGCCGTATGATTCCCAGCTCGACGACGCCCCCGAGCTTGACGAGAACCTCAAGCCGAAATTCGGGGCGCAGTCTACCGAACCGGTCGGAAGTACGGCGGTACGGGAGGCAATCGAAACCTACCAACCACCACTCTCGCTTCACGGACACATCCACGAATCGCGGGGCCAGACCAGGATCGTGGACACGATCGCCGTCAATCCAGGGAGCGTCTATTCGGAAGGGTCCCTCCAGGGTGCGATCATCGACCTCCGACCCGAGGTGGACGTCGTCGGGCTGGTCCGAGGATAGCTTTACATGCTAGCACGGGTTACGGAGTAACATGCCACGGTCAGGCCGACACCCCGACACATGACAGCCGAAAACCCACTTGCCGATCCGGTCGCGGAGGGGAACCGAATCGTCGAAGCAGCGGTCGAACGGGATCTCACCGTCAAGAAGATCGGGGGAACTGCCATCCACGATCGCTCGGAGACCGTCCAGGTGGAGCCGTTCAAGCGGGAGTATCGCGATGTCGACTTCGTCGGCCATCGCGCCGAGGAGTCCGAAGTTGAAGATTTCATGGTCGAAATGGGCTACGAGGCGAACGAGCGTTTCAACACGATGCGGCCTTCCCGTCTCGAGTTCGTGGATCCCGAAAACGAACGCAAGGCCGACTTCATCCTCGATAAATTCAGGTTTTCCCACGAGTGGAGCTTGAAAAACCGACTCGACACCGATCACGACACCGTCCCGATCGAGGATCTCCTGCTCTCGAAACTCCAGATCGCGGAGATCAGCGACCGGGACATGCGGGACATCATTGCCCTGCTCAACGACCACGACGTCGAACACGGTGGGACCGGTGGGACGATCGACGCCGACTACGTCGCCGACCTCTGCCGGAGCGACTGGGGACTGTACAAGACACTCTCGATCAACCTCGGCAAGGTCTGGGAGTACCTCCACGAGAACGACCTGCCGGTCGCCGAAGCGGCGATCGAGGACCGGCTCGCGACGCTCGAATCGGCCATCGAGTCGGTTCCAAAGACCCTCCGGTGGAAGCTGCGCTCGCTCATCGGGGAACGGAAGCAGTGGTACCGGAAACCGGAACTTTCCTGAGAAGCCGATTATCGATCCGGGTCGCCGCGTATTGTGGCCCGATAAAAACGCGAATCAGAACGGACGGTCGGGAATCAGTCCGTCGGGATCTCGGAGTGAATCTTGTCCAGATCCACACCTTCTTTCTTCCGGTACCACTTCATCCCGAAGTAGAGTACCCCAGCGAGGATGTAGAGGATCACCATGAATCCGGCCGACCGGACGTTGTTGATCCCGTAGACGTCCTTGGTCGCCCAGAGGTAGAACACCGTCAGCAGCAGGAACGCGTATACCACGCCCGTGATGGTGACCAGTGGGACGCCTGCGATCTCGTACCGCGAGATCCAGGTGTTCGAGAACAGGTCCGGGCGACGGTAGGGCAACAGGAGGCCGGCGACGGTGGTCCCGAAGTAGGTTATCGCGATCAGGAAGGTCGCATCCAGGGTGAGCGTCTGGAATCCCGGAACGAAGAAGTAAATCACGGTGAGGATTAACGAGGGAATTGCCATCATCAGGATGGCGTTGATTGGGGCGTTGTACTTGCCTTTCACCGCGGCGAAGGCCTCCGGGATCGCACGGTCGAAGGCGGTCGCGAAGATCACCCGGGTGGAGGAGAGGAACACTGTCCCCGACCAGGCGAAGAACCACCCGGCCATCAGGATCGCCATCAACTTCGCCAGCGGGCCACCACCCATGGCGATTGCCGCGAGGGTCGTGGGCGAGGAGAGCCACTGCAGTTCCCCGGACCCGACGAAGTGGAGGTAATTGAGCGACTGGTAGAACTCATACCCCATCGCGGCGTCGAAGAGCGGCCAGAGGATCATCGCGAACACGCCCGCCGCGATGAGGGCGGCCTCGAGAACGCCGAACATCTTCTTGAACTCGCCGGCCTCACGCACCTCGCCGAACAGCGTGGCCCCCCACACGGTCCACATGATCCAGAACAGTAGCATCGGGAACAGCTGGTAAGCGGGGCCGAAGTCGAAGCTCACGAGCGGAGCGAAGCTCACTTCGACGCCGCTCAGGACGCCCTGGTAGGTGGTGTCGATTCCCCACTGGGCCATGTGCGCGTCGAAGGCCGTCTGGAACCCCGACGGGCTGGTCGTCAGCAGGCCGCCGACGAACAGGACCATGCCGGCGACGCCGAGGTAGAAAAGCGCCTGTTGGATTCGGGCATACCACTTCATCCCGAGACTCACGTAGATGAAGACGAAAGCGACGACGACCAGCGAGGAGACGAACAGTCCCATACTCGAGTTCCAGAACGCCGCAATCTCCGGATAGCCGAAGAGTGCGGATATCGGCCCGAAGACGAGCCATGAAAGGATCGAGCCGTAAATCGGAACCCATAACCACAGGGCGAAGACCCACCCTGGCCAGGAGAGGAACATGCCCCAGAATCCACCAAGTAACCGACTCTGCCACACATAGTCGCCACCGACGCGAGGCATGGCGGCGATCAGCGTCGCGAAAATGACGTTTTGCAGCGTGAGCACGACGATGGCGATAATCGTGGCGAAGATGGGACTTGCGGCGGGAATGAAGGAGTTGAACGTCCAGATGTAGAAGCCAAGGGTGACGATATTGACCGAGAGGAAGGCGTATATCCACGCGTCGTAGGAAGACCATTCTCTGACCAGTCCGGTAGCTTCTCTGACGAACAGACTTTCATCTCCTGACATGCAAAAAAATGTATTGGCCCCTTTTACTTATAATTAGTGTTGAGTGGTACCAAGAAACACGGAAACGGAGTGTCTCCGACCGGCTCCGAGGAACTCGGTTATAGGCTCGGTTCGTCGAGGTTCACGTAAACGGACTTCTTCCGCCGGTAATGATCGAGAGCGTCCCGGCCGAGGTCCTTCCCGATGCCGGAGTCCTTGAAGCCCCCGTAGGGGGCCTCCGGGATTATGGGGCCGTACTCATTGACATAGACCAATCCGGCGTCGATGTCCGCGGCAGCATTGTGGACGATGGAGGTGGACTCGGAACCGATCCCCGCCGCGAGCCCGTAATCGACGTCGTTAGCGAGTTCGATCGCCTCCTCGTAGGTGGAAAACGGGATGATCGTCTGAACCGGGCCGAAGATCTCCTCCTGAGCGATCTGCATGTCGTTTTCCACGTTGCCGAAAACGGTGGGCTCGACGTACCACCCATCACTTAGTGCCGGATCCTCCGGCATCGAACCACCTGTCAGGAGCGTGGCCTCCTCGCGGCCGATATCCATGTACTCCGTGACCGTCTCGAACTGCGATTCGGAGGTCAGCGGCCCCATCGTCGTTTCCTCGTCGAGTGGGTCACCGAGGACGTACGACTCAGCGTGGGCCACGAAGCGCTCGGTGAACTCCTCGAGGACGTCCTCGTGGACGAGCGCACGCGAGAAGGCATCACAGATCTCCCCTGTCGCATAGAAGATGCCCGCACCGACGGCGGGGACGACTTTGTCGAGGTCCGCGTCCGGAAAGACGATGAAGGGCGACTTGCCGCCGAGTTCGAGGGTCACTGGTGTGATCGTGTCCGCTGCGCTGTGCATCACATGTGAGCCCACCTCCGTACTTCCCGTAAAGGAGAGCTTCCGCACGTCCTCGTGGGAGACGAGCGGATCGCCGACTTCTGAGCCCGAGCCCGGAAGGACCGAAACGACCCCGTCCGGGACGATCCCGGACGCGAGTTCCGCCATGTAAATCGCAGAGAGCGGACTGTCAGCGGAAGGTTTCAGGATCGAAGCGTTCCCGGCCGCGAGGGCCGGGCCGAACTTCCAGGCCGCCCCCCAGGTCGGGAAGTTCCAGGGAACGATCTGGCCGACGACGCCGTGGGGCTCATACCGGGTATAGAGGTGGACGTCGTCCCTGGCCTGGATCTGCTTGCCCCACTGGTCTCGGGCGATCGAGGCATAATACTCGAGGGTGTCGATTGCCCCCTTTACCTCCCCTTTCGCGTCCGAGAGTGGCTTCCCCGTGTCGATCGTTTCGAGCAGCGCCACCTCGTCGACGTGTTCGGCGAGTTCGTCCGCCCAGTCGAAGAGAATCGAACCACGCTCTGTAGGGGTCGTCTCGCTCCACCCGTCGAAGGCCTCCCAGGCCGTCTCGACAGCCCGGTCCACGTCCGAGGCGTCGGCCCGGTCGACTTCGGTGATCGGTTCGTCGACGACCGGGTCTCGAGTCTCGAACCGGTCTCCCGTTGGCGACGGTTCGCCGTCGATCCAGGCGTGAAAGTCGCTGATCGATTCGACTTGGTCGTGGGCAGCGCGGTGGTCCTTGTACAGTTCGTCGATTGATTTCGTACCTATGTGTGTCATTTATTTTCAGTGTGGTGGCTATCGGTTTGGGTTAGTAGGCGTCCCGGGCCACGTCGAGCAGATCCTCGGCGTCGGCCGGTCGCGGATTGTCGTGGATTTCGAAGGTGTCCATCGACTTCTCGGCGATCCCCGGGAGATCGGCCTCATCGACGTCGAGGTCCGCCAGCCCGGCTGGCAGATCGACCGACGCGATGAGTTCTTCAACAGCCTCGACCGCGGCTTCCGCGGCTTCGCGGTCGGACATGCCGGAGACGTCCACGCCCATGGCCTCGGCGACTTCCCCGTAGCGTTCCGGAACGGCTTCGAGGTTGTATCGCATCACCGCCGGCGTGTAGGCGGCGATCGCCTCGCCGTGGGGGATCTCGGGATACATGCCACCGGTCACCTCCGCGAGAGAGTGGATGGCGCCGAACCCGCCGAAGTTCTCCCCGATGCCGGCCGTGTGTGAGGCAAAGAGCATCTGTTCTCTGGTCTCGAGGTCACCCTCCTCGTAGGCTCGCGGAAGGTATTCGGTCACCCGTGCCATCACGTCGGTCGTCAGTGGGGTCAACACCGGTGGGCTGACCGCGGAGACGTGGTTTTCGAGCGCGTGAGAGAACGCGTCGAAACCGGTCGCGGCCGTCTGCCGCGGGGGCAAGGAGCGGGTGAGTTCCGGATCCACGAGGGAAACCTCTGCGCCGAGATAGGGGCCTCCCGGGTAAAGCGGGGACTGGCCCAGGGCCATTTTGAACTCGCGTTCCTCGTCCGTGATCACGGCCCAGAAGTCCACTTCGCTCCCGGTGCCGGCGGTCGTCGGGACTGTGACGAGGGGGAGCGGATCGTTCTCGATCATTCCCTTCATTACGTCCTCGCCGCTCTTGACCTCGTAATCGGCGATCTCTCCGGGATTCGTGGCGAGCAGGGTGACGCCCTTCGCGACGTCCATCGAACTCCCGCCACCGACCGAAATCACGAAGTCACACTCCTCTGTCTGCCGGAGGGCTTCGGCTGCTTCCACCATCGACACGGTCGGATTCGGCTTAACCCCTTCAAAGACGGCAAAATCGATCCCAGTGGCGGAGAGCGATTCCTCGATGCCATCGAGCAGGCCTGCATCGATGATTCCCGGGTCGGTGACGAGGAGTGCCTTGCCCCATTCTTTCTGTTCGACGATCGATCCGACGTTCTCGCTCGTTCCGACCCCGAATTCGATCCAGATGGGGAAAGAGTAGGTGTAGGATTCGAGGCTCATCGCCGGCCCCCGTCTCCATGTTGGCAAGTCATATGGTCGATACCCCAGTATCTCGGCTGGTCATTCGCATTCATGCCCACCTGAAACATTTCGGGCAATCTCCAATAAAAGTTATCCGGAAAACGTATCGGCCACAGCCTCGTGGAGCTCGGTCACGACGGTCTCATGGACCGGAGCGATTTCTCCTTCGAGGATATCATCGGTCAGCCGGTACGCCGGTCCCGAAACACTCAACGCCCCCAGTAGTTTTCCATCAGGTCGACGGACCGGTCGGCTCATGCTCACCAGTCCTTCCTGATATTCCTCGTGGGCGATGGCATACCCTTGCTCGTCGATCTGCTCGAGTGCTGCGAAGAGGGCCTCCCGGTCGGTGATCGTCTCGGAGGCTACCTGAGGGAGCCCCCATCGATTGATGACCCCCTCGACTTCCTCCTGGTCGTAAGTCGCGAGCAGTGCTTTCCCCGAGGCGACCGAGTGCATGTAGTACTGATCGCCGAGGCGGGCCCGATACCCCGAGTTGGTGTCTGGCCGTTTCTCCCACTTGTGATAGGCCCCGAAGATGGTGTATACGAGGCCTTGCTCTTCGACCACGAAGTCGACATCCTCCTCGGTGCGTTCCTGAAGGGTGCGAACGGCCTCCTCGATCCGGCTGTAGGCCGGGAATCCGGTCCGGGCGGTTTCACCGAGATTGAGAAGCTTCAGGCCCGGGTAATACGCCCCTTTCTCCTTCCTGAGGTACCCGTGATAGACCAACGTCGAGGCGTGTTTGTGGACCGTACTCTTTGCCACGCCGACTGTTTCGGCAAGTTCGGTGGTCCGCGCCCCTGGCGAGGATCGAATGGCTTCGATGATCGCAAACGAGGTTTCGGTGGTTCCGACGGGGTGATCCGGTTTTTGTCGCATGCTCAGTGATAACAGGGTCCAATTGAATAATTGTTTCCCATTTGGAAACAGTGGACTACAGGCGAAATCAATTCAACAACCTGGTATCCCATTATTTATATTCCGATATTTGCTGGACAATCCAATCAAAATTTAACATATTACTGAATTGCTTACAGAAACTGGAACGAAACCGGCCGCAAAACGTGCTGTTCATAATCGATTTTCGCCATTAGAAACAGCTAGTCTGTGGGATGTCTTCGCTGTGCTGATGGGCCTCTCAGGCAGGACTGAATGTTTGCCGAGGACACGATGAATGGCCCTCTCTCGCTGTGTCATTTCGAGATTGCGTCAAACGAACGCGATTTGAATATGTCACTCCCATCGAGGCGCCCTGTCTGGACACGAATTGGACGAATTTGTGGATTAGGTTCGAAAAGCTCGGTGTTACAACTCAAACCAGTGACAACTGGATCGTTTTTCTGATTGGTTTCTGCAAACGAATCGGTTGAAAAACCATCCGGTAGCGTGGATCCGATTGGAGTTCCGATGGATCGAGGCCGAGGGGAAACGAGCTATGCTCCCGAGGTTTGACGCGCTCGGGTTATCCTGAAGCACCTGCTTTTTCCTAACAATAGTACTGGTGTTATGTAACCTATCCGCAGTCACACCCGCCCCGTTCGAGGAGTTCTTCGACGTCGAATTGCCGACCACAGTCCTCACAGTAGACCTGCACCTGAACGAGTACCCGGCTCTCTCCGAGCGAGAGGGAATCCCGGGTCGCTAATTCTTCGAGTTGTCCCTCAGTCACAGCCCGTAACCGCCCGCGCAAGGATTGAATCCGACTGCGAGAGGCTGTGATCGGATCACTCGACTCGCGTTCGTATTCGGCTCCCCGGACGGACTGCAGATAGGTTCGAACAGCCTGATAGGAGACGAGGTCGGCCGCAAGATCGGTCGTGGACACACCGAGGTTTTCGAGTCGGGTGGTGACGTCACGGACTGTCGCACCATCGGCCTCCCCCTGCAATGCCGCATAGACGGTCTCTATCTCGCCGGTTAATGGCCTATCCCCGCGTTGTTCGAGTACTGACTCGACGATTCGCCGGTTGACCAGGTCGGCCAGGTCCCGGAGGCTCTGTCGGTCACTTTCGGGAGCGGTCCAGGCTGCTTCGAGTTCATCACCCAATCCCGCCAGTCCGTAACTCTCGATCACTCGTGCGACTTTGCTGGGGCGGCCGGGTGAGCCGTCAGTGTCGTGATTGGTATTAGGCATCGGTCAGATGTCCATCACCCGGTGATAGCTGTCATCCAGTGCCTGGGCATCCTCCGGGAGCAACGCGATGAGTAGATACGGGACGTGGTCCTCGAAATAGTCGACCAGACGGGCAATCCGGTCACTGTCTAAAGCCTCGACCGAATCGAGGAGCATGAAGGGGACCGTCTCACTCACTTCATGCACCAGGTAGCCGGCAAGCGCAAAAACGAGGCCGGTCACCTCACGTTCGCTTTCGCTCAGGTGGTCGATGGAGTCCTCGTATGCGGTCCCAGAGCGGTCATTCCGAACGACGTGCATGTGAAACTCCGTGTCCCCGGTTTCCTCGGCCCCACGCCGTTCGATCCAGATGCGAGCGATGTTTTCATACCCCATGATGTCGAGGATCTCTTCCATTCGATCGTTGAACTCAGCGATGGCTTCCGTTTCGATCCGTTCGACCCGCGTTCGCAACTCTGTGAGGACCTCGGTCACCGACTCGCGTTCGGTCTCGAGTTCATCTTGCCGTTCCAGCCGATCCACGATGTCCTTGAGTTGTGATTCGATCTCGTCCCGGTCGGTTTCCAGTTGTTCGATCTCGATCTCGAGTCGGTTGGCCGTTTGGTGGAGATCTAGGAGTTCATCGTGGCTCTGGGCGAACTCAAGGGACTCGATTTCGGCCTCCGTGGACTCGATTTCGGTCTCCAATTCGTCTCGTCTCTTTTCGAGGCCCTCGATCGTCTCGACACGAGACTCGATTTCGTTCTCGGTGCGATCCAGCTGGTGTTCGAGTTCCTGGCGACGATCCATCTGTTCCTCGAGCTGTTCGATGTCCTCTCTCACTGAGTCGATTTCTGTTTCAAGGTCCGAAATTCGATCCAGCTTGTCAGATTGCAGTTCGCGAAGTCGATCGATCGTTCCGATGATCTGGGAGCGCTCGACCGATGAGCCACAGGTCCAGCAGGTTACTGAATCGGAGCCGACCAGCTGGTCTGTTACTGCAGTGGTATCTCCGTCCAACTCTGTGAGGATGCTCTCCTCGCCATCGATAAGGTCCTCGTTGTACTGCACGAGGTTTTGCAGTTCGCTCACTGCCGACTCGAGGCGGGATTTGGTCTCCCGGAGTGTTGAGACGCGGTTTTCGAGTTCGCCTCGTTTGTCACGGACCGATTCGGGTGCTGATTCGAGTTCGGCCGCTAACTCGTCTTGTTCGGTCCGCGCTTCGGTGAGACTGTTCCGTTCGGCGTCCAGACGGTCCCTGACGGAGGCGAGATCTGAGCGCAGCATTTGGACCTCCTCGAAGGCTGCTTCCATCGCGTCTTTGGTCTCTTTCGTTTCGGTAAGATCCGCTTCGGCTCCCGCTATTTCCTCGCGAACCGCCTCGAGTTCCGCCCGCTTGTCTTCGATGTCGGCTTCGATTCGAGTTTTACGCTCCGTGAGTTCGGGTTGCTGACTTCGCAGGGAGTCCAGCTCGGCGATCTGTTCGTCAAGTTGTGATTTGCGAGCCTGTTTATGGGTGATTTCGGCCTGAATCGCCGTCGTATCGATGGGTTCCATGATCACCGAGCGCAGATCACGCCGTCTGATCACCGCCTGTCTGGCTGCATTTGTTTCGAGGAGAAAGGCGAACGTGTCGGCCGGGGTTGGATCGTCGAGATACGGCTCCCCACTGGCTCGGACACCGGTTCCGGTACGTTCGAACCGGCGTGTGTAGGTGGTATTTCCGATCTGTAGTTCGACCCGCCCAGCGTCGGCATCCGCTTTGATCGAGGGTTTATCGCTTCCGAGTGCGCCCATAACCGCCTGAAGAAAAGAGGTTCGGTTTGTCGCGTTTTCGCCTTTGAGGACGGTGACCCCCGGTGAAAGTGAGATAGACGTTTCGGAGATACCACCGATGTTTTCCACGGACACGGTTGCTTGTGGAGTCTCGGTCGTTGTGTGAGCCATGTTATCCGCTACAAACCCCCTCAGATACATGTATGTATTGGTGAAATCACAGGGACTCCAAGTTTACTAACGCACATATGGTTGTTAGGAAAATCCGATGCCACTTCTTATGTTGCAATTTGATTTGTGACCGTCGATTCTTGTGTTTCGAACGTCAGATCGATATTCAATTTGGCGACTTTGTACGTGAGCGTTTCCCGGACCTCCTCGAGGTGGTCCTGGGTGAACCTGAGAGCCGGGCCGGCCACCACAATGGCTCCATAGAAGACATCTTTATTATCGATCACCGGAACCGATACCGTCGCGACGTTTTTGACGATAGTTTCTGTCCCATATGCGACCCCTTCGTCCCGTAACTCATCGAGTTCTGCCCTGAATGCCGCACGCCCCACCGAGTTGCCAAGTGGAAACTCCAACTCATCGAGGAGCTCTCTACGACGGGCTTCTGGGAGATGTGCGAGCACCAATTTTCCCTCCGGAGAGGTATGGAGGTTCGTTCGGAACCCCACATCGACCTTCGTTCTGATCCCGTCAGTGCCGTGTACGAGGCCCACGAACGCCAGGTCCCCCTGTGATTCGACGACGAAATTGACACTTTCACCTGTCTCCTGTGCAATTTCCCTGAGGAGCGGTTCGACGTTGTTCCACACCGTTCGTTTCTGTCGAACGGACCCTCCGAGGGTCAGAAAGTTGAGGCTCAGATGGTACTGATTCGAATCGTCCTGGACCAGGTATCCCCGATTTTTCAACGTCGAGAGGTGTCCATGAATCGTGCTTTTGGCCATGTTAAGTTCGGCAGCGAGCTCGGAGACCCCGGCCCCGTCGTGCATCAGAATTGTTTCGATGATATCGAACATGCGGTCGATCGCCCGAATCGGTGCTTGAGCCATATGTAGTCGTCTCCTGGAAGGGTCAAAAGCGTTCCTCCTGGTGGTTTTTCACTGCATTAACACTCAGCTATCCCCAAATACCGGGGCTCTCGATACAGATTACTGTTCGGCAATCACGAATACTGAAGGAAATTAGGGATGCTGTGGTCCCGTTCGGAACCCTGGCTCCTGTGGGACCGGCGTCCCGGGGTCGAGGGTGAGTACCGTGGATATAGTTTCCGGATCCGATAGCACTGCTTCGAGGTGGTCGAGAGTTCCTTCAGCAACTGTCAGACTCACGTCTCTGACTCCTTCCTCCGGGATGACCTCCGCGAAGAACTCTCGGACCCATTCGGCGTATTCGTGATGGAACGGGGTCAGTTGGTCCGTATCGATGAGAACGACGTGTCTGTACGAATCCATCACGGTGCGCAAGAGTGCGGCCGGATCGGTCCGCATCGACTCGCTCCGAGCCGCAGCCTGCTGGACTTTTTCGCTTTCGGGCCAGGAAACTCGCATGCCCGAAACCGACTGTTCGGCCTCGTCGAACCGCGCCACGAGTTCATCGAATCGTCCCGCGTATGCGTTGTATACCTTATACGAGTCGACGGCGACATCGATCCAGCCCCGGGTGAGATAATACGTCCCATCCTCTTTTCGTTCCTCTCCAGGCCCTGTCGGTTTCCCATCCAGGTACATCTCGATGCAATCCCGACCTCGGTAGACGTGAAGTGGAACCATCTCTGTCTGGAGGCCTTCGAGTGCTTCGGGGTCGTGATAGATGACGGTGACATGGTCTACGCCCTGTTCTTCGAGCGTGTTGATTCCCTCCTGGAGTAATTCGTGGGCCCGCTCGGATTCGGGAGTGTGAATCGGAAATTCGTGGTACCACTGTGGGACATACACTACCTCCGCCTCAGGAAGGAGGCGGGGGAGTTCTGGATACAGCGTTTCGCAGGCCACGATTCCGTTCATGAGCATTCAATTGATAGCTCCAAGCAAAAACCCTTCCGCAACCGGTATCCATCGAGCCCCCACTTCGCTGGCCGTCCAGATCGTGCCTGTTTGGGTTTAGGCCACACCGAGCCACTCTTTGGCACGGGTGACACCGTTCGGTGCGTCCGTTTCGTACCCGTCCGCACGGACGTAATTCCGTACGTCGTCGGTGATCTGACCGCCACCGATCATGATTTTGCGCCCGTCGCGGATGCCGTCTTCGTCGAACACCTCGATAAGTCCCTCATTTTCGAGTGTTTCGACGGTTTCTTTCATCGAGTCGAAGGCGGCTGTCAGAAAACCACTGAGCGCGACGATTTCTGGGTCGTGTTCATCGACAGCCTCGACGAACCTCTCCGGCTGGACATCGACGCCCAGGTCGACCACGTCAAAGCCGTTCAGGTCGAACATGAAGTAGACCAGATCCTTCCCGATGTCGTGGATGTCGTCTTTGACGGTGCCAAGGACGATAGTTCCAATATCGTCGCTTTCCTGATCTGGCATTTCCTCCTGAAGAAGTCCGGAGATCTGTTCGATAATTTCGCCGGCGTACATCAGATCCGGGATGAAATACTCGTCTGCCGCGTATCGGTCGCCGACGATCCCCATCCCTTTCTTGAGATCATCGAGGACATCCATGGGGTCCTCACCCGCATCGAGGCGTTCTTCTGCCATTTTGATCGCTCGTTTTTCTTCTAACTCAACGAGTGCTTCTACGAATTCCTCTGACATCGGTAACCTGACATCAACCTCGTAACGTCATTCCTTAAAGATTGCGGGGGTGAGGGCCTGAAGGCGACGATATCTCCATTTTCATTTGTCTTTCTCCAACTACATTTGGGTAACGTCAATGGAGTCTCGATTCCCGGATGGTGCGGGACCGGGAACACAATTCTTTTGCCGGCTGCCGGAGACCCTTCATTTGGATAGCATGTCACTCCAGACGAACGTCCAGGGGACGGGTTCCCCGATTACAATCGATCGGACCGAGCAAGTCAGGCTCATCGGGGAGCGGATCAACCCCCGGCCGGAATCGGCTCTTGCCGAGGCCCTGGCTGATGGAAACATGGACCCGGTTCGAGAACTGGCCGTCGAACAAGTGGAGAACGGTGCGGATCTTATCGACGTCAACGTCGACGTCGATGGAGTTGCAAAGGAGACCATCCTCCCAGCAGCCGTCAACGCAGTTGCCGAGGAAGTCGAGGTCCCGATCGTAATCGATACGAACTACGAGGACGCCGACGCCCTCGAAGCCGCCCTGGAGGTGGCACCTGGCACGCCGGTTG
The DNA here is from genome assembly GCF_036626455.1 of Halodesulfurarchaeum sp. Taxonomy (NCBI): domain Archaea; kingdom Methanobacteriati; phylum Methanobacteriota; class Halobacteria; order Halobacteriales; family Halobacteriaceae; genus Halodesulfurarchaeum; species Halodesulfurarchaeum sp. The sequence goes on from NZ_JAZKRK010000019.1 coordinate 15,810, forward strand.
TCAACTCATTCAGTATGGAACCGGCGTCCCTGGAGGCGATCCTGCCGCTCGTCGCGAAATACGATACCGCCGTAATCGGCCTTACGATGGACGAGTCCGGGCCACCGGACGACGCTCAAACACGGATCGAATTCGCCAAATCACTGCTCGATGCGGCCGCCGAGTACGATATCCCGCCCGAGGACGTCATCATCGACCCGCTGGCCCTTCCCCTCTCCTCCAACGCGGAAATCGGTGCAGAGATTCTCAAAGCGATGGAGCAGATCCGCGACAAACTGGGAAACAACATCACACTCGGATTGAGCAATATCTCGTATGAGATGCCCCAGCGGGAACAGATCAACAACCACTTCCTGGCGATGGCGATCCAGTCTGGGCTGAGTGTCCCCATCGTCAACGTTGGGTCCTCCCGGGAGGCGATTTTGATCGCCGACCTCGTGATGGGGCGGGACGACTTCGCCAAGCGGTATCTCAGTTACTACCGGTCGAAGTAAGTCAACCGTCAGTTGGTGGGTTTTCCCCCTAAACAATCGGTCCGAACTGACGTCCACGCTGAGTTCACCGATATTGTGGAGAGGGGGCTCAATCGGTGAGCTCGGGGAGGGTAAAGAAGATCCCGAGGATACCCTGGAAGGAGAAGATGACCATCGCGACGAGAAAGCCGATCGTGTATCCCTGCATGTCGATCACAGGGCCGACGATGAACGGCAATCCGATAAATCCGCCCAGGTTCATCATTGCGGTCATCAGTCCCGATGCGCCACCGACGTGTTGTGCCCCGACAGGGTCACTGGCAACCCGTGGCAGCCACGTCGGAACCTCCATAATGATGGGGAGGGCCCCACCAGCGAGGTATCCTGCCACAGCCGTGCCGACGAAGAGGATCGAGGTGTTCCCAGTCAGCCAGACGGGGAACTCGACGACACCGAAACCGACTGCAGCCGTGACGAGCACGGTCTTTCGTCGATCGAGTTTCGTCGCGATAGTGGGGATCGTTAACGAGCCAAGGATCCCACCGTAGGTGATAAGCGACGCGATCTGTCCCCCCGTCGCCGGTTCGATTCCGTAGGTTTCAAAGAGTGCAACTGGCAGTTCACCCTGGATTGCGACCATCCCTGCGAGACCGGCAAACACCGCGAATGCCGCAACCCAGGTGTTTTTGCTTCGAACTGCACGCTGGAGTCCTTCGATGAGGGGCGTCGGTGGGAGTTCCTGTCCTGGCGGGGAATCACGAACCACCACGAAAAACGCGGCTGTAAAGAGGATGACGATTGCCCCAAGGATCAGGTTCCCCAGTTCCCACCCGGGGAGGAACGGTGCGATAACCATACCCGTGGAGATGCCACCCATCAGGCCGGTATTGTAGATACCGGTCGCAAGTCCCGTTTCATCCGGGGGGAACCAAACGCTCACGAGCTTTGGGAGGTTTGGCATGACGATCCCCAAGCCGACGCCCACGAGGAGCATTGAGCCCATCAGTATCGGGAAGCCGCCAGTCTGTGATCGGAGCAAAAAGCCGATCCCGGAAATCGTCATACCGAGGCTTGCGGCCCGGCGGATTCCGAGCCGATCGGCTACCATTCCGCCCGGGATACAGAGAACGGCCGCGACTCCGAATGGCACCGTCAACGCGAGTTGGAACTGGCTGCGGGTAATACCATAGAGCTCCAGGATGTTCGGCTGGAGGGTTGGCATCACATACCACGCCATGGCGACCGAGAAGAAGACTGCCCATGCCAGGCCGAGAATGGTCCACCGCTTTCTGGGATACTCCCCACTCATCTCGGAATCGTCCCCGTCCTACCAGGGGGTGCTCGCTTCGCCGTCTTTGATACTGGATACTCTCCCGAATCCGGGCTACTCATCCTGAACCACGAATGATCGATTCATCCGGCCGTGGCAAAAAGTTACCGGCAATACTCGGGGACAGCGTGAATCTGTTCTTTCGGCGGCAAGCGAATGAATCCGAAGGGTCCAGGGCTGTCGTTTCGATATTACTTCGTCGGTCCTGGCCCAGATTGATATCACGCTCACGATGGGACTGTCAGTCGACACTTCTTCGCCAAAATCGCCTCGCTGGAACGGAACGCAGTCGTCCGAACGCTCAGGCGTTTTTGGTCGCGTCGATGACCGCCTGCAGGTTTTCAGCTGGTCCGCGATAGACCGTCGCACCGGGGGTCAGCAGGAACCCATCCGGGCCAGCGGTCACAATCAGATCCTCACAGTACTCTCTGACACCCTCGGGCTCTTCAAGTTTGAGGAGGGTCATCAAATGATCCGTTCGCGTTTGGTAGCGGGTTTTGGCTTCCGCATCGACAAAGCCGAGCCCCTCTCCGTTAGCCCAGGCTGCTAAACTAACCATCCCCGCCGAAACTACCGAATAACTCTGTTATAATCTCTGCTTAACGTGCGCAGGGGGCGGGGTCCGAACGGGGCATTCGTGGCTTATCCCCGCTCTGTCTTTCGGAAACGCTTTTGCTGCCTTGAGTAATTTTTCCCCGTATCCGAGGTCGAGAAGTCCAGCCGACAGAGACCTGACTCAGGCCATCGTTTTCGCACCAGCGTACACACACTGATCGATGATATCACAATCTGCACAGGAAAGCAACAGATCGGCTTGCTCGATGTCGGACCCGATCCCCATCGCGAAAGCCAGTGTCTTTGGCGGTTCCGGGGTCGTTCCGTTTGCCAATCGAGCGCCGATTTGTTCAGTTGGGAGGTGATCGAACATGAAACGACGGCGTTCGATGGGCCACTCGCAACTACCGGACCCGGGCGCGAACACCTGAGTCGTATTGAAACCCAGCTCGTCGGTCGCGGCTCGGACCTCGGTGAGCATTTCCTCCCGGGCGACTTGCAGCGCGGCGTTCTCCAGGGCGTCCCAGACGAGTGTGTCGATTTTTGATTCGAACACGGCAGATGATGGCGATTCGACCTCGAGTGCGATCACGCCGACGACGAGGTGACTGCCTGAAACGAGAGCCGACGGGGGGTCATACGTATCGATAGCCGTCTCGTCGATCGGCACGATCTGGTAGAGACCGCGCGGCTCGACGGCGGAACGGGCCGGCTCGATGAGACGGGAGACACTCGCTTTCGTCTCCGAGCGCGATTTGGTGTCGAACCAGGTGGAAAACGGCGGCGTTCGGGCTAACTCATCGAGGTCAAAATCGACGTCGATCGATTCGAGCACCACTGGCTCTCCGACTTGCATAACAAAATAAAGACCCCGAACCGGTAAAAAGCGTTCCCACGCCGAAACTTGCGAATGGAACGTGGGGATAGCCACCAGGTCATGCCACCCACAACCTGGCAGGTGCTGGGCTTATCGGACGGACTGGAACATCGCTTCAACGTTTTCGGGTTCCGCCTCGTCGAGGCCGACTCCGGGTGCCAGGACAAATCCTTCGGTCCCGACCGTCGACAGGAGGTCCTCACAGTACTCTGTGACTGCGTCGGGTTCCCGGGTGTTGAGCAGTGAGGTCGGGACATTGCCGGCAATACAGGCTTGATCGCCCAGGATGTCCTTCGCCCGGCCCATATCGATGTCCTGGAAGTGCCATACCATGTCTCCATCGGGTAGGTCACTGATGCTCTCCAGCCGAGTCTCATAACAGCCTTCGGCAAAGAGCCATGGCACAAGATCCATGTCGAGGAGTGCTTCGATGACCGCCCGTAGTGAGGGCCAGTAGAATTCCTCGAACTCCTCGCCGGACATGAACCCGTCAGCGCCCTTGTGCAGTGGGATGAAGACGAGCGGATTGTTCTTCGCATACGAGGAAGCAATGCCCATCTCGATTGCCAGTGGCGTGATCCGTTCGATGGCTTCGAGCAACGTGTCTGGACGGCGTTTCAGGTCCATCATGATCCCACGCGTTCCTCGCATCATATCACCCAGCATGTCATAGGGCGCCAGCGTAATGCCGCCGAAACTCTGTGGATAGCCACTGGCCTGGATTTCTTGAACGGTCCCGCCCACGACTTGCTGCCAGTGCATTGCTTCTTCGCCTGCCTCGAGTAACGTTTCGATCGCCTCCCGAACTGGTGGGAGTCCGAAGGGCAGGAGATAGGGATGCACCCCGGCGATCCCGCAGGTGAGATTTGTGGATTGGGGGAACTGGGCCAGTCCGTCGAGCGCGTCGAAGGTTTCGGGAAGATATCCTCGTAGGAAGTAGTCGGTCGGGTCTTTGAGGAAATCATCGTAATCATCGACGGCCATGTATTCCCGCTCTTTTGCCTGATAGACGGTTTCCGGAGCGGACCCGTCCCCTGGCCAATCGAAGCCCTCGTAGCCGACCGTTTCGAGAGCCTTTGCGGATGGGACTGTTGGAAGGGCCCACGGGAACACGTCGGGATCGAGGTCGTCGACGAAGGTTAGCAATGCATCTTGGAGCGTTTCGGCCTCTTGCATTGCTTCGGCTGGCGTATACCCGGCGTGGAGCACTGGATAGAACGTACTGAGCAGGTTCACGGGGACTCGGTCGGGTTCCTCACACCGTATCGCGTCGGCTAAGCGTTTCGCCCGCGTTTGATACTCGGCTTTTGCCTCCTCGTCGATGAACTCGATTCCCTCGCCCTCGATCCAGGATTCAAGTGTCGGGCCGTTTGGGGGTGTGTCTGCCATTTTAGGCCTCCGGTGTTTGTCCGATCCATGATTTTGCTCGCTCGACCCCGGCTGGTGCGTCCGTTTCGTAGCCGTCTGCCCGGACGTAATTGCGTACGTCGTCGGTGATCTGCCCGCCGCCGATCATCACTTTGCGCCCGTCGCGGATGCCGTCTTCGTCGAATTCCTCGACAAGCCCCTCCGCTTCGAGGGTCTCGACGGTCTCTTTCATCGAATCGAAGGCAGCTGTGAGAAAGCCGCTGAGGGCGATAATCTCCGGGTCATTGTCCTCGACAGCGTCGACAAAGTTTTCGGGTTGGACGTCGACACCCAGGTCGATCACGTCAAAGCCATTGAGATCGAACATGAAGTAGACCAGATCCTTCCCGATATCGTGAATGTCGTCTTTGACAGTTCCAAGCACGACCGTCCCGATATGTTCTTTCTCCTGTTCGGGCATTTCCTCCTGAAGAAGCCCGGAGATCTGTTCGATAATTTCGCCGGCGTACATCAAGTCCGGAATGAAATACTCGTCTGCCGCGTATCGGTCACCGACGACCCCCATCCCTTCTTTGAGGTCGTCGAGAACAGCCATCGGATCCTCCCCAGCGTCGAGCCGTTCTTCTGCCATTTCGATCGCCTGATCCTCCTCGAGATCAGCTAATGTGTTTACGAACTCTTGTGCCATTGGTAGCCCAACTGAAAAATTCTGCGCCTCGAAACTTATAATTTTGGGGTCTTGGGACTGCTACCCGCCGATTTAGACATTTCCAGTTGTAGTTGCACAAGTCCATATTCATTCGTGTCGGTGATGACTCCGCTTTCCAGAGGTCGATGGTTCAGTAGTGCCGAAACGAAAGCCGACCACAAAAACGGGTGTCGCTCCGTTACTTGACCGAGTCCATCATCGCCTTCACGTTCTCGGGTTCGGCCTCGTCAAGGGCCACGCCTGGGGCAAGAATGAACCCGTCCGGACCGACATCCTCGATGAGCTCCTCACAGTACTCGGTGACGTCTTCGGGCGTCTCGGTGTTCAACAGTGAACTGTGTACGTTTCCAGCGATGGCGACCTTGTCACCGAGGACATTTTTGGCCTCGACCATGTCCGTGCGGTCGAACTGCCAGACGATGTTGCCATCGGGCTGGTCGCTGATCACGTCCAGGCGCGTGTTGTACCCCCCTTCCGCGAACAGCCACGGGACGAGCCCGGCGTCGGTCAACGCATCGATTACCTTCCGAAGTTGTGGCCAGTAGAACGTGTTGAACTCCTCCTCGGACATGAACCCGTCTGCCCCCTTATGAAGCGGGATGAACACGAGCGGGTTCCCGGCTCCGTTCGCGGAGCGGATTCCCATTTCGATCATCATCGGTGTCAGGCTGTCTACAGCCTCCAGGAGTTCATCCGGGTTGCGTTTCAGGTCCATCGATGCCCCGTGGGTCCCGCGCAGCGTGTCCGCGATGACGTCATATGGTGCTTTGGTGAACCCACCGAACGAGCGTGGATACCCCTGGGCGACGATCCCGTCTGCGGCGCCGCCAACGATCTCCTGCCACCTGAGGGCTTCCTCGCCGGCCTCCATCAGCGTATTCAACGCCTCCTGAACGTCCGGGAGGCCGAACGGGATCGCCATGAGGTGGATGTTCGGGATCTCGACGAGGTCGGTGAACCGGGGGAGTTTGCGGAACGGCTCCAGGGCTCCCACGACTTCCGGGATGTAGTCATGGAGCCAGAAGTCGGTGGGGTCCCGGATGAGTTTCTGGTAGTCGTCAGGACCCATATACTCGTCCTCGAGGGCTTGATAGCCGGTCGTCGGTGAGGCGCCATCACCTGGCCAGGCGTAGAGGTTGTAATCAAGCATCTCGAGCATCTCGGCAGACGGGAGGAGTGCCGCGGCGGACTGGTGACCGTCCGGTTCGAGATCGAAGACCGTCTGCTCGAAGGCCGCAGCGAGTTCGGCCGCGTCGTTCATCGCCGTTTCCGGCGTGATCTCTGCGTGGAAAACTGGATAGAACGTGGCGCTCAGTACCGTTGGAATCCGATCCGGTGACCCGCCCCGAATTGCGGTGGCCAGCCGGCCAGCCCGTTCCTGATAGGCGTCCCGCGCTGCTTCGTCTTCGAAGTCGATTCCAGTTCCTTGCTCCCAGTTCTCGAGTGTAACGTCAATATTTCCTGCCATTTGTTGGTGTGGCGTGATGGTGGTTGGTTGCTCGATGCGAGGTGGTCGTGACAGGTATGTCCTGATTCGACCGCTCTTGTAGAAATTCGACCGAACCGTATTTATATTTTTGTAGGAATTACAATTCCTCAGCCGGTCTCCCCTGGGCCGCTTCGACGCGCTCTTTGATGGAGGGATAGCGATCGAAGTCCCGGTGGGGGAGGTACATCGCTTCCATAAAGAGGTCATGGAACCCGTCCCAGGCGGCCAGTTCGACGTACTCCACGGCCGAGACGATGTGGTCGGCTTCGGCTTTCGCGTCCCTATTCAAGAGTGCGTACATTGCACCGTATCCGGCTGCATTCCCCAGAAACTCGACGGCATCGACGTCGACTTCAGGGTACAGCCCCAGTAATTTGGCTGATTCGGGGTCGATGTAGTTGCCGAAACCCCCGGCCATGACCAACCGGTCGACCGACTCGATCCCGGCCTCCTCGAGGAGCACGTTCGTTCCCGTTTGGATCGCGGCTTTGGCGTTCTGGATGTCTCGGATGTCGTCCTGTGAAACGATGATATCCTCATCAACGTCGGCTTCCTCGGCGTCCACGAGCACGAAATCCCGAGAGCCGTCCCCACCCTCTCGGATTCGCCCTCGCCCGTCTTCGGGATCGATCAGACGACCTCGTCTATTGATGCCGCCGACCAGGAACAGCTGTGCGACCACGTCGATAATGCCCGACCCACAAATGCCCATTGGGGATTCGTCTCCGATGACTTCCAGGTCTGGCGCCCACGTCTCTGGATCGAGGCTCACGGCTTCGATCGCCCCGGGTTTGGCTCGCACTCCGTGGGTTATTTCCGCGCCTTCGAGGGCTGGACCCGCTGGCGCAGAAGCGACGTAGGTTTGCTCCGGCCCGGAGACGGCGATTTCGCCGTTCGTCCCGATGTCGATTGCGAGGACGGTCTCATCTCGGTCGAGAACTCCAGCTGCGAGCAGATCCGCGACGAAATCCGGGCCGACCCACCCCCCGATAATCGGCAACCAGGAGACCGCGCCCGATGGATTCATCGCCAGGTCCAGTTCCCGGGCCGTCGTTTTTAGCCTGGCACGGTTGGCCGGCACGTATGGCGTGGCCGCGACGGCCCCGGCATTGATACCCAAAAACAGGTGATGCATTGCGGTATTCCCGACGAACACCGCTTCATACACCGACTGCGGGTCGACGTCTGCTTCGTCGGTCACCGTGTCGATACTGTCGTTTACCGCCTCCCGGATTTCCCGCTGGAGTTCCGACTTTCCCTCCGGTTTTTGGGTGCTGTACTGGACCCGGCTGATGATGTCTCCCCCATGCGTGCTCTGGGGATTGATTTTGGAATCCACCGCCTCGACCTCGCCAGTTCGCAGCTCTAGCAGATAGATCGCGAGCGTGGTCGTCCCGATGTCGATCGCTAGCCCGTAGGCGGGTCCTGTTCGTCCCGGGTCGACGCCCAGTATTTCAGTTTCCTCAGCAACTGTCGCCGTGACACGAAACTTGCCATCTGTTTTGCCATCGCGGATCGTCGACGGGAGGTCGGTAAGTGCCACCCGGTCGACGGTGTCAATATCGAGTCCATATTCCTCGGTCAGGGCTTTGATCACCCGCTCACGATCGGGAAGTGTGTCTTCGAGGGTCGGCCCCTCAAACGCGAGTTGAAAGCGCCGGATGGCCGGATCGTGCTCAAAATCGATTTCCGCGCCCTCCGTCATCACGATCTCACCTTCACTTCGCGAGGATGCGGGGACGAACGCGGAGACGTCACCTTCCACGGTGGCTTGACACCCGAGTCGATAGCCTGCAGCCAGTTCCTCCTCGTCAAGCACGGTTTTCTCGTCGGGGTCAAGCGGGGAGAGCGGTGGATCTTTTGCTTCCACTTCAACCGCACACGTTCCACAGAGGCCGTTGCCGCCACACAACGCCTCGATCCCGACGTCGCGTTGGTCGGCCGCCTCCAGGAGAGTGGTCCCATGTGGAACCTCGACAGCGATCTCCCAGGGTGCAAAAGTCACTGTTGGATCGGAACCCATCGTCCCTTCATAGGACAATGTCAGTAATAGTCGTTGTGCTGGTTGGTAGCAATCGGACACATTTGGGGTCCTTGGCCTTCCCGGGAGGTCACGTTCACCACATTTGGAGGCGGCCCCAACGCCGAACTCACTGACGAGGGTCTGCTCGCCGAACCATTAACGTGCCAGGGCCGGAAGGTCGACTATGGATCAAATCAGGTACGAGCCGATTGGGGTGGTCGAGTCCCCCTTCGATTCGGCCGAGGCTGTCCCTCGGCCCGGATCCGAACGAGTCACAGCGTCGGGAACACTCGAGATCGCTCCGGAATTCGAACCCGGGTTGGATGGGCTCGAAGAGTTCTCTCACATCATCGTCCTCTCACATTTACATGAGGTGACAGGAGTCCGGCTCCAGGTACGGCCCATGGGTGGAACATCGGTTGGGATTTTTGCGACGTCGGGACCCCCGCGGCCGAACCCGATCGGTCATTCAGTACTCACCCTCGATGACATTTCGGGGACCAGATTGTCGGTCTCACATCTGGATCTCATCGACGGAACGCCCATTCTCGATATCAAACCCTACGCGCCAAAGGTCCCTGCACTCGAAGAGATCGACACCGGATGGATGGACGATCTCTCGGGATAGTTCACCCAGGACAGATTTTGTCGGAGCAATTCACACGCGAATCCCACGACTACCCGACTGCGAGATTGAACCAGCATGTATTCCCCACTGGGCTGGTAACGCGACAGTATGACGGAAGAACCGACGACGGAAGGGGTCGAAGCGGCTGTCGAGACGGTCACACATCCGGAGATCGATGCGACGCTTTCCGATCTTGGCATGATCGATGGTGTCGAGCACGAGGGAACTGAAGCCACGGTCACGCTGGTCCTCCCGATGCGCAACATTCCCGATCAGGTCAAGAACATCCTCGTCGGGCGGCTTCAGGAGGCGGTTGCGGAAACTGGGGTGTCAGCAACGGTCGAAATCACGGTCATGTCCGACGCCCAGCGCGAGCGATTCTTCGAACTCGAAACCGAAAACTGGGAGGGCGGCATCGACGAGTCACAGGAGCCGGTGGGTGGGACTGACTCCTCGGAACCGCCGTTCTAACTGGTCCCGCGACCAGCAAGATAATAGGCGTTTACGACAGTACATTTCTGTAACACATGAACTCGAATGCACGCGACGACAGGAAGCGGACCGGACAGGCCGTCTGCACAGATGGTGGCTCCCCGATGCCAGGGGTGCCAGAAGACGATGCGGACCCGGAGCCAGATCCCGAGCCCGACCCGACCCCTTCAAACAGTAGTCAGTCCTCCGGTTCAGGCAGCCCGATGCCAGGGGTTCCCGAGACGAAAGGCCCGAAGCCAGCGGTCGAATCGGGCGGTGAGAGCTGTGAAGCACCCGAACACGACGATGAGGAGGAGGAGACGCACGAATTGACGACGGCGTTTACCGTTGACGCGTTGACCCACCTCGAAAACCCCGCACACGTGGTTTCAGAGGCGCGGGCCTGGTCGGATTGGATCGGTGTCGTCGGGGATGTCGACGCTCCGACGATGAACACGTTCCTCCGTCGAAAGGAAATCGACATAGATTTTTTCAACGGCGCGGCCGGGCCACAAGACCGGCTGGCCCGCGTTGCCCGGGAGGGGTCTGCCTTTCACTCTGACCGGCTCGTCCTCGTCGGTGTCCAAGGACAGGAGGAGTTAACCACTGATCAGGACTGGGAGTTCGAGGAACTCGAATCGACGGCTGCAGAGGCGGGCTGGACGGTGAAGTGATCAGCCAACCGAGTCATTGTATTCACCCTACGACGGACTATATGACTGATTTTTGGCTGTTTGAGAACCTCTTTAGCCCGTTTTGGAAATCCAAATTTACAGTGAGTTACGGATTCGTCTCGGGTTGGCCCTGACTGAACTGGCGTTTGCCCCGAAATTTCCTCTTTTCAAAACCCTCACGTTTCGAAGAGCCAAACGCAAATGCTTCTTACCAATTGACCTCCATGCTGTCGTCGGGTTAGCTGGCATCCTCCGAACTCAATTTCCGAACGTATTTACGGATACGTTGGGAATTATTTTGGCATGTCAAAACAAACGTCGTCCGAGGCCGGGGAATCGGACCAGGGGTATCGAGTTCCCCAGCGAAGTCCGCCGGACGCGCCGACGAATCCGGTTCAATCTGCCAACCGGACGATGGAGCTCATTGAGGTGCTCAAAGAGCAAGAGGGTGCGACCATTGGAGCCCTCGCGGACCATCTTGGGGTTTCGAAAGGGACCGTTTCGAATTACGTCAGCACGCTACGGGAGGAGGGATACGTCACGAAACTGGATACTGGGGAATTCGCGGTCGGACTTCGGGTGCTTGACGTCTGTAACAAGTCGATCCGGGGGCGAGAGTTGTTTGAGGAGGGAAAACCCCGAATCGATGCTCTTGCCGAAAATTTCGAGGGTGTGTTTACCGTTATGACGCCCGAACACGGCTACGGGTACTGTCTGTATTCCAGAACGAACTCGGATCTGATTTCGAAAAACCGGCTTTCCCAGGGTACCCGCCGGTACTTGCACTGCAACGGTCCGGGACTTGCTATTCTGTCGGCTATGGACTCGGAAACGGTCGAATCAGTCGTGTCTCGATACGGGCTGCTCTCCTGTGATACGGGGTGTGAGTTTGATTGTCCGCTGGCCAAACATGCTCGTGAACTCCCGGTGGAACGAGACGAACTCCAAACTCGCCTCGAAACGGTCGCCGAACAGGGCTTTGCGGTGACTGATCATGGACAGATCGCCTGTCTGGGTGTTCCCATCCGTGGGAGTGGTGAGACTGTTGTTGGGTCCGTCGGCGTCCTCGCCCCCCAGCGGACCATCTACAGCGATGGAGCGCCAGCCGAGGACCTGGTAGAGGCGATGAAAGACGTTGCAACTGGGATCGGGATCAATATCGTGTAAATCGGGCACAACTACTCCGGAAGAAAATCTCGGTTTGGAAGAGCCAAATGGATAATTCGCCGGTTTGACGCCTCTTTAGCCGTGTTACCCATACCCAACCGTTTCCACGGTTGTGGGTACTTTTTGAAAATGCTTACAAGATTATTGGAATCGGTCGCGGGTCTTTGTGCTCCGAGTTTTTAGCCGGACGTGTAGACACAATGGCGGACAACGAGCCACGAGCAACCGATAGCTCTCCGCTTTCTGCCATCGCCGAACCGGAGGCGGAGTTCGATCAGGAACTCGGCAAAGCGATGGGTGAAGCGGCACAAAAAGTACGCACCGGTGCGCTGACCGAAGCGGAGTTTTACGAGCGTTTTCACGACCAGGTCTTGGCGGAGTTCGGATTCGATGACCGGCCGGTGGGCGGGACGGAGGACTAAGACATGACACAGACAGAGACCGAACGAGACGGTACAGACGGTGGCATTACTCGCCGGACGCTACTCAAAACGTCCGCAGCTGGAGCGCTTGCCGTTGGCGTTGGCGGTGCTGCGGTCCAGTCGAGCGGCGCCACCCCGGAATCGAGCGACGGGAAAACGGCCTATGGGAACTGTTGGCAGTGTCACAAACTCTGTGGCATGGAAGTGACCCTCCAAGAATCAGGCGAGGGACCTGACATTGCCACGGAGGTCCATGGAATCGACGGGCATCCCCGCGGAAGTGCGGGAGCGGGCACGAAGGGAACGCTTTGCCCGAAAGGTCTCTCCCAGGTCGAGAAGGCCTATTCACCACATCGAATCAAGGAGCCCTACATTCGGAAAGACGGGTCACTGACGGCCGTGAGCTGGGATGAGGCCTTCGAGTACGCGGCCGATGGCCTGGCGGATTTCAAGGAGAATCACGGTGCCCAAAGCCTGATAGAATTCCACGGGTGGGGAACGGCCGGAACGTTCAGTACACTCTTCGGAAACCTCTATGGGTGTCCGAACTCCGTCCCACATCCGACACCGACCTGTTTCGGGTCGATGGCGGTTACTGGAACGCTTATGGGACTCGGCGGCGGCAATATCCGTTGGGTCGATTACGAGAACACCGAATACCTCCTCGTCTGGGGCCGGGATCCACTGGAAACGTTCGCCGGCCAGTGGGAAGCGAAACAGCTGCTTCGGGCGAGAGCTCGCGGTGCTACGATCGTCACGATCGACCCCGTCTACACCGAAACCGCCCAGAAATCGGACAAGTGGCTTCCAATCGAGCCACGGACTGATGGGGCACTGGCCCTGGCTATTGCCAATGTTATCATCGAGGAGGAACTGTACGACGCCGAGTTCGTCGAGAAGTATACCCACGGGTTCGAGGCGTACACGGATGCTGTCGAGGACAAGACCCCCGAGTGGGCCGCCGAGAAGACGGGTCTCGATGCGGAGACCATCCGGGAAGTCGCGACTGGGTTCGGTCGCGCCGCGCCGAGTGCCGGTATCACTTCCTGGACGGGGCTTGGACAGAGTGCCGATCACCAGAAAGGCTCCCAAAATGTCGTTGCACTCACTGGGCTCGTAGGCAATATTGACCGACCGGGCGGCCAGCGGTGGTTCGGCGATGCCGGACTTGCCGACCCATTCAAAGTCGGCTGCGAGGCCGACCTTCCGGATCACGCCGCGGAGAACAAGTGTTACTTGACCGATCCGGACGCGGGCTATGCATCGATGATCAACAAGCCCGTGCAGAACAACATCCCTGAAATGGTCGATAACGGCGATGTCAACGGGATGGTCTATTATTACCGCAATCCCGTAACCGACGGAGCCAGTCAGGAGTGGCTCGGAACCGAAGACGAGGACGGTGCACTCGACGAGATGGACCTCGTCATCGGCATCGATGCTTTCTGGAGCGAAACTGCCCGAAAAGCCGACGTCGTCTTCCCGGAGGCCTCACAGCTCGAAAAACCGATGCTTGGTTCGGGCGGGTATGGGGCGTACAACACGAAGTCCTGGGTCACCGGCTCCAAAGCCGCGATCGAACCCCAGTGGAACACGAAATCGGGCTTTGACATCATCAAGGGTCTCGGGCATGCAATGGGCTACGAGGAATACTTCCCCTGGGAAGACAAGGAGGCCTACATCAACAATCAGCTCTCGGCCCTTGATCTCACGCTCGATGAGCTCGAAAACGAGGATACCTACGTGCTCACGGGCGACTACGGCTGGGAGAAGTGGAAAGAGGGTGGTTTCGCCCAGGGTGCGGACACGTTCTGGTTCGACCTCGATAAGAAACTCACCGGTGCCTACGAGGCGCTGAGCGAGCAGGTCGGAACCGAAATCGATACCGCGCCCCAGTGGGTCCCACCTGGAACGATCGGTGACGAACTGACTGGGGAGTATCCACTCGAAATGATCGATGCCCGTTCGGTCGAGTTCTCACACGGTGGTGATCAGGCCCTCTCGAAACCACTCGAACAGCTGGCGGAGTCCTACGATCTCGAACACGAGGACTACCGGGGGAACTATCTCGTGCTGAACCCGGTGGATGCGACCGAACGAAACATTGCGCACGGCGATCGGGTTCGGATCGACTCGAAACACGGCGATGCGGAACTCTTGGCGGTCGTGACGGATGGGATCCGTCCGGGCACCGTGAGCGTCGAACCCTACGGGTTCGGTCGTGGCTCGATTCAGCCCGACGAAGATGGAGCGAACAACATGTTACTGAACAGTCCAGACCAGATCGATCCGATCTCCGGCGAAATTGACAGACACCTGGCTATTTCGGTCACGAAGACCGGGGGTGAGCACTGATGGGTGAACAGTGGGGCTTTTACTTCGATTCGAACTCGTGTATGGGATGTAACGCCTGTGCGATCGCCTGCAAGAATCGACATGGCACTGAGACGGGTCACGTCGATTGGCGCCGGGTCGAAACCGTCTCAACCGGCGAGTTTCCGGACTACGAGGAGACGAATATCTCCCTGTCCTGCATGCACTGTGAGGACGCGCCCTGTGTCGACGTCTGTCCGACCAACGCCATCGAGAAACGCGACAGTGACGGGGTCGTGACCATCAACCGCGACGACTGTATCGGCTGTCGATACTGTGGCTGGGCGTGTCCGTATGGGGCGCCCCAGTACGGCGAGGAAGGCCTGATGCAGAAGTGCAACCTCTGTCTCGACAAGGGGCCCGGTGCTGGTGCCGGGGCCGAGTCGAAGAACACCCAGGACGACCCCTTGGAGCCCGCTTGCGTCGACGAGTGTGTGGGCGAAGCCCTTCACGCCGGACCGATCGGCGAATTGATGGACCTGGCCTCGGAGCAAGCCGCTCGAAAATTCGAACAGAACCCCACGTCCGTCATCGTCGAACCGTCGACGGGTGGCGACAGTCAGGCAGCCGCCGACGTGGAGACGCCGATATCGTACCAGGGGTAACAGGATGGTCGCAGCTGAAAGCGGCGTCCTGTGGGTTCCCCGGGTCCACTGGGGGTTGTTCATCGCCACCTACCTCTTCCTTGGTGGAGTGAGCGGCGGCTCCTACGTGACTTCCGTCACGGCCCAGTTACTGCAAGGGCGCTCGAATGACGAGACTGAAAATCGGTCGCGGGGGGAAACTGCCCGGTGGGGTGCCATCCTCGCAATCGCGGCAATCGGTATCGGGACGGCGGCCCTTCTCTACCATCTCGGTGCGCCACTGCGGGCGCTGACTTTCGCATGGAACTTCTCGAATTACGGCTCGTGGCTCGTTATCGGGACGTGGCTCATCGTGTTGTTCTCGGTATTAGCCACTGTTGATGCGATCTGGCTGCTCTTCGGATCGGACAAGAAGACAGCTACAGGTGGGAGTTATTTCCCTCGCCGTATTTTCGGCTGGCTCACGGTTCGCGGGAACCCGATTCTGCTGACAGGGCTTGACTACTTCGCTGATACCACTCGGCCACCAGGCCGGCTTCATCCCGCAATCCGGATCATCGGTGCGTTTCTGGGCATCGGCGTGATCATCTACACGTCGATGTTGCTCTCTGATCTCTGGACCTGCCCGCTGTGGAATCGAACGTATCTGCCACCGCTCTTTCTGATGAGTGGGGTCTCGACCGGCCTCGCGGGAACGGTCGCGATGCCGACGATTTTCGACGGCCTCACCGAGACGGTCCACCAGTACAGCCTTGCCGATGACGCCCTAATCGTGGTCGAACTGGGGATTTTGGCGTCCTTCTATACAGTTCTTCAGGGCCGGGCGGACTGTCTGGCGAGTCAGGCCACGATCGAGTCGCTCAATTCCGTGTTCTCGATGCCGTTCTGGGTCGGGGTGGTCGGTCTCGGCCTGGTGACGCCGCTCCTGCTTTCATTGCTGCTGACTGGCACGGCCAGGGTATGGGACCTCGACGAACGGAGCCAGACGTGGCATTCGATTTTCAGGGCTGGGTACGTGGTGAAATACGGCCTGGTCCTCGTCGGTGGCTTTTTCCTCCGATACGTCATCATCTTCGCGGCGGTGAAACTTCCACTCACCGTCACGTGACTCCGTCCTGCGCTATGGGTCGGTTCGTTTGCTGAGGGTTCCCGGGACTCTTCAACTTGATACGGTCATCACCAAGCGAGTCGCGAACGGGAGAATCGGCCATCCGGCTCGTCTCGAACGCAGTTTAGTGTGACAGAAACGTACCCGGCCGGTCCCACTCGGTTTCCTCACAATCACCCGGTTCTTCGTTCCGATTTGCGATCGCCTCGATGTTTCGTTCACATTTCTGGTATTTGAAATCGACGTAGTCGAACATGTGCTCGGCGATGACTGCCGGTTCGGTTGCTGTATAGCCCGATTTGAGGTATTCACCGTCGTAGAGCCCGGTCTCGTGGACGAGGTTGTGTGTCTCGAGTGCGTCGACGTAGCGGTAGGCTGTCGACAGCGAACAGTCCATCCGCTCTGCGATCGTCTCGACTGAAAGTGGTTCTTCGGCGGCGAGTATCTCTTCGTAGGTCTGCCGTTCGCGGTGATTGAGCCCGTAGAAGGATTCGAATACCTCTTCGGGTGATACAGTCGAATAGACCATCTCCTTGATCGTTTGTGCCATGGGTCTGTGGGAGTCCGAGGCCGACGGTGCGGGATTTGACACCGCAGACCTTCAGTTACGGTATTACCATTCGACGTTCAATTGCAAAAGCCTTCCTCACCAGGCCCGATTTGCAGCGACTCCAGTTGTTTGTGTCCATTTGGGACGTCCAAAACGGTTAACCCGCTGGGGGGCTAGTGCCAAAATATGGGTCACAAACATCGCCAGAGTGGAGCGACCCCCGAGCGGGATGTCGGGTCTGGGCCGGGTCGGCCAGGTGAATCACATGGAAAGCGACGCGGTCACGGTGAGGGTGGTCGGTCCCGACGACGGAACGAGCGCGGTCAATACGTCGAACAGATGACCGAGACAGAAATACTCGATCTCTTCGAGACCATTCCTGGCCCTGTGATCGCCACGACGGATGTCGCCGAGCATTTCGACAGCACGACGGAGGGAGCCAGGCGGAAGTTGAACGACCTCTGTGACGAGGGCCTTCTGGACCGGCGGAAAGTCGGTGGCACCAGAGTGTATTGGCAGATTGATGGGATGGGGCGCTGAACGATGTCATTGACTGGCCACCCGGAACCGGCTCGAAAACTCCCGAACCGGAACGCAGGCCGGTACTTGCGCGCAATATTGGGATCCGTCGAGGGGCCAGAGGACGAGGTTCGGCCGAGTCACATCGCGGATCGCCTGGACGTGAGTCCGGCCAGTGTCACGGAAATGACGGCTCATCTTTCGGAGGATGGCTACGTCGATCACGAACCGTACGGGGGGATTTCCTTGAGCTCCGACGGCGCATCGATGGCTCGCCATCTCCAGTGGCGACAATGTGTTTTCACTCGGTTTTTCCAAGAGACACTCGACGTCGAGATCCCACCGACTGCGAGTTACGAAGCCAGTTTCGCGCTTCCGGCTGACGTCCTCGACGAAGCACGAGCACACGTCGGGCTTGAATGCAAAGGTGAGTGTGACGAACGGGTCTGGGACCTCGAATGTTGGGACGACACAGAGCCAATGTTCGAGGACGGGACCGCGGGAAAACCCTAATCTTATCGACAAGTTTCACGCGGTTGCCTACCCTCAATCCACGTGTGCATCGACGATCGTCGAACTCTCCCACAGCATTCGGAACTGTTCTTCGAGTTCGAGGGCGAACGTCGGATCTTTCAGATTGATAAGGCCCAGAACGCGGTCGCGCTCGATCGGACTGACCACGGGGAAGCAAAGCTCGTCGCCATCGATGAGATACAGGCTTCCGTGCAGCGTTTCGGTGGTCCGGACCGAGAATTGCTTTGCGTCGAACGGACCGGATGACGCTCGATCGAAGAGGGTATGGGGGATCTCTGCGAGGATATTTTCGGAGACCAGGAGTGACACGTCGACGCCTCGCTCAATTGCCCTCGCCAGTCGATCGAGGAGGTCCGGTCCGACTTCGTCCAAATCGAGCGGTGAAGGGACTGCGTCGGCGACCATGACTACATCGGAGTCGGCCGCATCGATCCGTTCGAAGAGCAGTTCGAGGGAGTCGACGGTACCGATGGCCGTCGTCCAAAATCGCTCCTCGACGGCGGTCTCAGACCCGAGTTCCTCGCTTGCTTGCGACGCAATCGACTCGTAACGGTCGATCTGCCCCTCGAGTTCACGGATTTTACCCTCTGCAAGCCGCTCAACAGCGACCTCGGGTTCGACTGCGAGATACCGTTTCGGGCGGCTGGCCTCTTGGGACCGGATCATACCCCGTGTCTCGAGGGTCGAAAGAACGTCGTAGATCCGTCCCTCCGGCACCCCGCTTTCCGTGGCGACGGTCTTCGCGGTGGTTGCACCCAGTCCGAGCAGGGTTCGATAGGCCTGATCTTCGTAGGTCGTCAATCCTAATTCACTGAGATCTGCCATATTGAATCTCGGGCTGAACGATACTTATACACTTTGTTCAGTTGTAAACCGTTACGATTGGTGTCCTAATTCAGTTGGAAACGCCAGTTTAACGAATTATATGTTTTGTAAAGCATCAATAAACGTTTAATAAGTTGTATAAAATTTGAAAACGATTTTTCTTTTGCATATCCTATCATTAAATAATGAAAAAGGCCGGCTTAGGAACTGGTCGACTGTTCAAGGCGGTATTTCTCGTCCTTCTGGTTGTGAGTGGGTCCCTCAGTATTGGGCTCACAATCGGGAGTCAACCGGTTGTAGCAGCTGCTGCTGCAGGAAACGTCGAGGGCACCCCCCATCTCAACGCCTCGGCACCGAATGCGCGATTCGATCCCGGCCAAAGCGGGACAATCGACGTGACGCTGTCGAACAACGCGACCTACGACTACGGTGGCGATGACCCGCCGGAAGGGGCTGTGGAGCGGGCCGGGGAGGCACAGTCTGTCTCCGTCAACATTACCGATACAAACGTGTCTGGAGAAGCAGCCCCGCTAACTGTCGAGACGGGAGAACAGTCGGCCGGAACGATCGCCGATGGTGAGTCCTCGGGGCCGTATCCATTCAACGTCGTTGTCGACGAAGACGCTGAGGCAGGTACCTACGAACTGGAAGTGACGACTGAATATGTGCACTATCAGACGGTAAATTACACACAGAACAGCGACGGCGACTACGTGTACACGCCAAAAAACCGGACAAGTCGGACCGAAACTGACACGATCACGGTTGTCATCGAACCGCAAGCGAACTTCGAGGTTGCGGATACTACCCCCAACGTCCCGCTGGGCGGCGAGGGAACGGTGACTGTAGATATTACGAACAATGGCGACGAGAACGTTACTGAGGCGACGGTCTCATTGGCCTCTCAGGATTCGGATTTTTACTTCGGGTCTGGAACGGCGACGACTGAACAGAACATTGGTGGATGGCAATCCGGTGAAGAACAGACTGTGACGGTTCGTGCGGGCACAGTTGAGAGCGCTGTCGAGCGAGAGTATCCGATCGACGTGACAATTGAGTACACAGATAGCGATGGCACAACGGCAAGTGACTCGACCCAGATCGGGATTACGCCCGGAAAGCGGGACCATTTCGCTGTCACGGGTGTCTCACATGACGTGCCCGAAAACGGTGAAGGAACCCTGGAAGTTTTGGTGCAACAGGAATGGAAGACGGAACTAACCGATGTTGCGGTGACCGCGACGACGACGGCCACGGATGTCTATCTCGGATCCGAGGGTTCACGCTCGTCTACGACATATGTCGAAGAGTGGCGTGGTGGTAATTCCGACTGGGTCGAACGGCTTACATTCAGAGTCGGCACGACGGACGCCGCAGTCGATCGAACCTATCCCATCGAACTCCAGTTCGAATACAGCGACGAGGCGGACAACCAGAACACCCAGACCAAGTACGTCGATTTCTCACCGACAGAACGATCGTTCTTCGAGGTCGAGTCCGTCAATCACGACATCCCCCGTAACGGAGAAGGAACCCTGTCGGTGGAACTGGAACAGACGGGTGAGAAGGATTTTGAGGAGGTCCAGGTCACAGCCTCGACTGCCGATTCGGCGGTCTATCTCGGTGACCAGGGATCGGCCTCAGCAACGACGATGGTCGGTGACTGGAACGACGGAGATGATGAGACTGTAACCTTCCGCGTGGGTACTACCGCTGGAGCTGTCGAACAACCCTACCCGTTGGACCTGACCATCGAGTACACCGACGCCGAAGACAACGAGAATTCTCGGACGAAAACTGTCGAGTTCACGCCTGCGGCTGTCGACCACCTCGAACTCGGGCTGGTCACTCACAACGTCCCACAAGACGGTGTCGGGCCGGTCACTGTCGAACTCACGAACAGCGCCGAGAAACCACTGACCGAACTGTCGGTAACGGCCTCTTCGACGGATTCGGAGATCTATCTCGGGTCCGAGTCCTCCCGCTCTGGCAGTGCGACTATCGAGGAATTGACACCCGATGAGACCCGCAACGTCACCTATCACGTGGGTGCCTCGGCGTCTGCCGTCAACAGAACCTATCCCCTCGATCTGTCGATCGAGTATACGGATGGGGACCACAATGAGAACCAGCAGACCGAACAGATCGAGTTCCGGCCTCGCCCCGAGCCCCAGTTCCTGGTCGAATCGGTCGATCACGATGTTCCCGTCGGGAGCACTGGCCGGGTGGCGATCACGCTCCGGAATACGGGGCCCGTGAATGCGACCGAAACCGTCGTGACGGCCACGTCTGAATCCGATTCGATGTTCTTCGGGACTGGTGGGACCGAACCGGTCGAGTTCCAGGGGGTTGCCGTGGAACCGCCACAGACTGGAACGCCAACTGCGCAGTCGTATGTTGGCAACTGGTCCACGGGGGAGACTCGAACAGTCTCTTTCAGGGCCGGGTTCGATCAGGACGCGATCGTCCGGGACTACGTGACGAACCTGGCCATTAGCTACGAGAACGAGGGCGGGGACGAGATGCCCGAGCGAACCCGATCCATCGGACTCGAACCCCTTCCAGAGCAGAACTTCTCGGTTTCGTCGGTCGAAAGGGATCTCTATGTCGGTGAAGAAGGCGACCTTCTCGTGGCCGTGACAAATACCGCCGATCGGCCCGTCGACGGCGTCGTCGTTACGGCTGAAACCCAGGAACAGAACATCAACTTCTACAATGCCCGCTATGCGGTGGCCGAACTTGGAGCCGGCGAATCAGCAGTGTCACAGTTCCGAGTCGGCATCACCGAGGAGGCCGAACCGGGCCCGCGTGTGTTCGAGCTTTCCGCTCGATATCGCGATCCGCAGGGTGACATCCGAACGACTGATTCCAGGGACATCATCGCCGACGTGGAACCAAGTCGGGACGCCTTCGACCTCGAGGTCACAGAGGAGACATTCAGTCCCGGGGCGTCCGGCCCGTTTCAGGTCACGGTGACGAACAATCGGAACGAGACGCTCAGCAACATCCAGGCCAAACTCTTCACCGACGACCCACTGGATAGTGACGACGATTCGGCCTTTATTGAGGACCTCGAGCCCGGTGAATCGGCGACGATGACCCTCGATCTGAGCGTCGGTGGGGCTGCCCGTGAGAAGACCTATTCGGCGTCGATGGACTTCCGGTTCGACAACGCCCGCGGTGACAGCGAACTCTCCGATACCCAGCGGGTTCCGGTCGAGGTCAGAGAGTCGGACTCGATGCTCAGCCCGTTACTGGGGGTCCTCCTGGGCATCGGAATTGTGGCACTCCTGATTGTCGGCTGGCGGTTCGACGTGGGTGACCACATCCGAACAGCGTATCGAATGGCCCTGGGCCCCTGACCATGCTCCGTCCCGGTGGCGATATCGATGTCGATCCCCTCTTCGCTGCCGTCGATCATCAGATTGTGGCCCATTCAAAACGGATCATCCTGCTCTTTCTGGTTCTGACGACCGTTTTCGCGGGTGGTCTCGCTGCCGTCGGGATCGATGCAGGGACCCAGCGCTTTTTCGAAAGCGTCCCGGAACATCACACCCAGGAGTCCGTCGAGGACGAATTCGGCTCGGTCTTCGACGCAGACGAGGAATCGACTCAGATCGTCATCACGGATGAAAACGTCTTCTCGCGACGAGCGCTGCTCCGAACCCTTACACTCCAGGAAACGATCGAAGATGACGAGTCTCTCAGAGTGAGCGACGTACAGGGAATCGCGCCTGGCATCGCCCGGATCCTGGATCCGTTCGCGACGACGACCGAGGCCCAACGGCGGGCAATCGAAACCGCCTCCGAGTCAGACATTCGAGCCGCCGGGCGCACGCTGGTCGACCAGCAACCACAGGTCACACGACTATTGAGTGAGGATCGGAACCTCGAGGAACCGCGAGCGGGGGCGACCATCGTCGTGGTTTCACACAGTGTTCCGCAAGGGGCGGACGAGACGCTCGAAGAAATTCAGGAACAGATCAAAGCGACCGCCGAAACCAGCGACGGAGACATCCAGGTCTTCGGCGGGGCGATTCAACAGGCGGGCTTCGATCGAGCGATTTTCGAGTCCCTCTCGCTGATCATTCCCCTTGTCGGAGTGCTCATTCTGTGCTTCCTCGTCATCGCCTATCGGGACCCCATTGATCTGGTGCTCGCACTGGTGAGTCTCCTATTTGCCATCGTCTGGACCTTCGGGTTCATGGGGTATGCTGGGATTCCGTTCAATCTGATGATGGTCGCCGTGCCGGTCCTGCTGCTCGGGGTGGGGATCGATTTCGGGATTCATGCGGTCAACAGGTATCGAGAGGAGCGAGGGGTGGAGGTAGACAATCGGACCAGCATGTCGCGGGCGAACGACCAGCTCCTGGTCGCCTTTTTCATCGTCAGCGTAACGAACGTGATCGGGTTCTCGGCCAACGGAACGAGCACCCTCGAACCAGTCCGGGAGTTCGGCTTCGTCGTCGCCCTGGGAATGGTTTTTACCCTTTTTGTCTTCGGGATTTTCCTCCCATCGCTGAAACTCGTTACCGATGACTGGCGAGAATCGCATGGGATCCACCAGTTTTCGATCACCCCACTTGGTGGCGAGGAATCACGCCTTGGGGACCTCCTTCGGGGAAGTGCCCGATTCGCCAAAACACATCCGTTTGTCCTGCTCGCGATCCTATTGGTCATCACGGGGATGGCTGGCTATTCGGCGACGAACGTGGAGTCGAAATTCGAAACCGAGGACTTCCTGCCCTACGCCGATCATCCCCCGCAGATCGAGGTCATTCCGGACGCGGTCTCCCCCTCGGAGTTCGAGATCACTGAAACCTCGAACTACATCTCGGACACGTTCACGACGACGAACACCGAACAAGTCACACTCTATGTCGAGGGACCACTCCGACAGGACCATGCCCTCGAGACTGTCTATCGGGCTGGAGTCGATCCACCGGATTCCTTCGTCCGCACCGACGGCAGAGCCGTTTCACAGGGCCTCATCGACGTTATTCACAGCTATGCGCAGCAGGACCCCGAGTTCGCTGCGATGGTCGCTCGAAACGACCTGTCTGGCAACGGCGTTCCAGACCGGCATGTCGGCGCAATCTACGACGAATTACTCCGATCCGACTACCGTGATCGAGCCCGCCAGTACGTCACTGAGGACACGCAGGCGACCAAGGTGGTCTATCAGGTCAAAGCCAGCGCAAGTCAGAAAGCCGTGACCGAGGACACCCGAAGCGTCGCTGCTGAGGCCCGCTTTGAGGCAGTGGCTACCGGGGACACGATCGTCTTCCGGGCGCTCACGGAGGCACTGCTTACCTCGGCGGTTCGGAGTTTCAGCGTGGCATTTTCGTTCACGGCGCTGTTCCTGATCTTCATCTTCGGCCTTCTTGAAGGCCGACCCTCTCTGGGGGTTGCAAACATGGTGCCGGTGACCGTCGCGATCATCTGGCTTGTCGGCATCATGCCGGTTCTCGGAATCGCCTTCAACGCGCTTACAGCGACGATCCTGGCCATCACAATTGGGTTGGGGGTCGCATACTCGGTACATGTCACCCACCGATTCATCGACGAATACGAGAAACGGGGATCTGTCCACGAGTCCTTGCTCGTGACGATGGGCGGGACCGGAGGCGGTGTCACAGCAAGTATGTTGACGACAGCTGGGAGTGTGACGGTCATGGCCGTCTCGGTAAACCCGATTCTGGGTGAATTCGGGCTCTTGACTGCAATCAGTACGATCTTTTCCTATCTCGCTGCCGTGGTCGTCTTGCCACTGACCCTCCGGGGATGGGCCAGCGTCGCCGGGTGA
>NZ_JAZKRK010000020.1:0-38195 GCF_036626455.1 Halodesulfurarchaeum sp.
AATGTAATTCTTTTTATAATTTGAGCGATGGTACTACCAATTGCGCTCCTTACAGTCTCCCCGTTTCAAATTATAAAAATCCTGGTCCGCGATACACAGTGCAATGGGTTGCAAAGATAGTTAGTTGATGGCTGGAACTTTGATCGTACCGACTGTTCCTGATGGTCATTTTTCCTCGAATCGAGTTGTCCCGTCACCCAGATCTGTCCCCCATTTGGGTATCCACAGTCCCAACCCGCTTGCGTGTTTCAGTAGTGATTCCATCCCTTCAGACAGAACGGAAGTTCGTGTTCTGAAATGCCAGGCCCGTTGTCAGCAATCGTGACATGAACGATTCCGTTATGGAGCGATGATTCAATTGTAACTCGCGGATTCTCGGTATCGTTGTGAACCATGGCATTTTCGATCGCATGTGTAAATACAGTCACGAGCAATTTATCGACAGTCACATTAGTTTCCGCAGGGTGATAATCGACTTCCACGGTTGGGTTTTCGGCTTGTAAATCTTTGATGCTCCCTTCAAGCACCGACCCAAGATCAAATGGTTCTCCGTCTTCCCGTGCCAATTAGAACAGTTCGATAGCATCACGTCCTTTTTGGCCAAGTGCTTCGTTTTTTTCTACACGTTTCTCTACTCTTTTTCCCGTTTTTTCCGCCCAAGCCGTCAGCGTATCCCAGTATAAGGTTAGCTTCTGTTCTGGTAGTATGACGTACCACCCGGTTCAAAACTTCCAAGCGTTGCTGTTGTCGAAGGTAATCGGTGACTTCATTGATCGTGATCACACGTCCGATCTGTTTTCCCCTTCTGGACGTAATTTGGGCAATTTCGACTTCAAATTCTTGATGATCGGTTTCCGTCTCGATCCTGAGATACTCCTGCAATGTGCCAGTTGACGGGAATTCACCGTAATTTGGAATGAATTGAGCGGCGGTTGATCCAAGAATTTCGGATCCGTCTTGCTGCAAAATTTCGAGGGCTTGCTCATTGATATCAATGATGTGGTCTTCCATATCCACGATGTTAGCCCCCCTCCTGGACTCCATCAAAGACGAACTTTCGAGCCCGTTTGTTCGGCGCCGGATTGGTATGCAGGAGATCGAATCTTCGGAGCGCGAGAAGATACACGACGGCTGAAACCGAAAAGGCAATCGGCGTTGGATCGAGTCCGGCTTTGAGGATTTCTGCTAGGTACAAAATGTTCGTCGTCTAGGGGACGAGAATCCCAACTATCAATGCAATTGCTTGTTTTCGGAATACGAAGGTTTGGCTCGCATTTAGATCGAAGAGTAGTATGGTCCCGGTCCCACCGAGGACGTAGGTGTAGATGGCAACTACCCGGTACCAAATTCCGCCAGTGTTGTTTTTCAAAATACCAGATTCATGAAACTCGCCAGCTTTGACTATCAATAAGTCTTGATACGGGCCCAAAGCGACCAGAATAATCGTCACTATTGGAATTAGCGAATAGAGTACCAAATATCGGCGTTTGAGAAATTCATCTCGCCCTGTATAATCGGGTGCAAACAGTAGCCAGCCCAGTGGAATCGCAACGCTACGATCCACATTAAGTTCGTCTACAGTAATTTCCCATCTACTGCTGGGGCCCTGAACCGAAAGACGAGTGATGTTGACCACCAGATCTGCCCAATTAATAGCAATACGAGGGGCCGAGCCCCTGGTTTCGATCCTTCCCTCCAAGGAAGGATAGCCGCGACTGTTCCAATACCGATAGAAAAATCAATCCTGTAAGAAGCGAAATCAGTGCCGCCACAGTATCAGTCGGTTCGGTCCGCACCTACACGAATGAGGCGACATACAGATGAGTTTGGGATTGGTGGATGTGGACCGGATAAATTGCTAGTCAGAGTGAAATTTATCCGTGATTCAGACAAACAAAACCCCGATCTAAAGCCCGACGACTAACACGTGGGTCATTTCTCCCACCATTTCGAGTCGTCTGTAATCTTCGATACAACCTACGAAATAGTTGAGTCCGAGGCAATACCCCGCCCGATGAGGAGGATCGCAGCGAACACAACTGAAAGATATTGACTAAATACCGACCCGAAAAGGAAGAGTATCAGCAGGGCGTTAATCAGAAAGAGTATATGACGGGTTCGCCGAACTCCGAGCACCGTCGGGAACGTCGAAATCTGTTCTGCGCATTGTCCAACCGATCACGAACTTTGGAAATTTCGGTATTGATGAAGATGTCGACTCTTAGGATTGATTTTATTAACATAAAGTTCGGCGGTTTAACCCCCCTGAACAACGGTTAGTTTTGTGTTTCTCACGAGCACTAGTTGAGAGAAAATATTGGAATGTGGGTACTGTATTGCTTTTACATCCCGGAGCACAATTACCTGTATGAATGAAAATACGGATATGAGAACGTCAATCAAAGGAGTCGGTCAATGAGAATTTGCATTGTTGGGTGTGGCTATGTCGGTCTCGAACTTGCCAGTCAACTGGCCGATCACAATCACGATGTAACCGGTGTGAGGCGTTCGGAAAGCGGTCTCAAGACGGTTGAATCCGTGAGTCCAAACGTCGATGCGGTTCAAGCAGACGTGACGAAACCCGAAACGCTAGCCGCGCTACCGGACGTTGATACCGTTGTTTTCGCTGCCAGTGCTGGTGGGAGAGGTGCTGACGCGGCCCGAAACGTGTACGTCGAGGGCCTCAAGAACGTTATCGAAGCGTATGGGACCCGCCAGAGTTCGCCCGACCGGCTGGTCTACACCTCATCAACCGGGGTTTATGGCGACCATGACGGGGCGTGGGTGGACGAAGAGACCGCGATTGATCCGACAACCGAAAAAACTCGCGTCCTCGCCAACGCGGAGTCCGTTGCCCTTGAAATGACAGAAGACTATGGTAAGAGCGGGACAGTCGTTCGATTCGGTGGCCTGTACGGCCCAGAGCGATATCGATTGGAAAGATATCTCAAAGGCCCCGTGACAGCCGGGTCTCTCAATATGGTACATCGGGTGGACGCCGCTGGAACAATTCGATACCTCCTGAGTGAGGAGCTCGCCCAGAATATGGTGGTTCTGGCCGTCGACGACGAACCAGTCGATAAACACGAGTTCGCCGACTGGCTTGCCGGCGAGTGTGATGTGAATCCGCCGGAAAAACAAACAGTATCCCAACGGATGGCAATAGGTAACCTCTCAGAAGCCGCAAGACGTCGGCTGCAGACGAACAAACGTTGTTGTAACGACCGTCTCAAAGCGTTGGGCTACGAGTTCCGCTATCCAACGTTCAGGCAAGGATACCGGAGCGCGATCGAGAACTACAGGTCCACTGAGGGAGCGTAACTCAGCCACTATTATTATACCCAAACAATTGGGCCGTTAGTACATCAATCGCTATAGATTAGTTTTCGATATGAGACATACTCAGGGTCATGAAGAGCTCCCTCCTACAGTCGAAGTGGTTTATCGGGAATTAGCGCGAAACACACCGATGACCCAACGCGATCTCATCGCATCGACGAACCTTCCGTTTCGGCCCGTGCGAGACGCACTTGAGCAGCTCAAGCAGCGAAATGATATCGAGGAGTTAGTATACTCGCATGGACGACTACGGCTCTATCTGCTCGAAGAATCGCG
Organism: Halodesulfurarchaeum sp.; assembly: GCF_036626455.1. Classification (NCBI taxonomy): domain Archaea; kingdom Methanobacteriati; phylum Methanobacteriota; class Halobacteria; order Halobacteriales; family Halobacteriaceae; genus Halodesulfurarchaeum; species Halodesulfurarchaeum sp. The sequence goes on from NZ_JAZKRK010000020.1 coordinate 3,616, forward strand.
ACCGGAATCTGCAGAGCAGGAAGTTCCGCAAATAGCCTAGCGGCTTTAGGAGACGGATTTGACTTCGATATCGAAGGTGAGGGTTTCTCCGGCCAGCCGGTGGTTGAAGTCCACCCGAACAGTCCCGTCTTCGACCCTCAAGATTTCAGCTACCGTTCCGTCAGCCGTTTTAACATACGCGCCCTCCTCGAGGAGGTCGTCGCCAAACTGCTCGCTGAGTTCGTCAGTCTCGAATACTCGAACCTGGTCTTCAGTCCACTCCCCATATCCTGTTTCCGGAGGAATGGTGACCGTGCCTGATTCGCCTTCTTCCATACCGAGCAGCGCGTCTTCTAATCCTTCGATGAAATCTCCCGTCCCGACATCTGCCGAAAGCGGTTCGAACGTCCGGTCGGGATCGTCCTCGAGGAGCCCCGCATCCTCGGCAACTGCTTTACGGGAAGTGTCGAAAACGGTGCCGTCCTCGTACCGGCCCGTGTACTCGATGGTTACGGAGTCGCCAGCTTGAATTGCCATATTTCTATCGCGGTAAAGGAGACAGAAAAACGATGCGGGTTTGCGCTATCCCAAGTTATCCGTAGATTCGGTCAAGGTACGCGACGATATCATCACTTTCCGGCATTCCGGTCACGCCGTTTTCGGTATCGACGAGCACTGGAACGCCCCGTTGCCCGCTCACTTCTTCGACAGTTGATCTATTCGTTCGTCGCCGTGGGACTTCGTGCCGTTCGTAGTCCAGTCCAAGTGCTTCGAGTTTGGACTCAACTTTCGCGCAATACGGACAGCCGGAGAGACTATAGAGTTCAAGCATCGTTACGAAGGAGGCTTTTTGTCGGATTTCAGTCGTTCTGGTACTCCTTCTCGAAGCCTCGGAACTCGGTTCGGTGGGCCTCTTCGTCTGCAAGAAGGGTCACCGCGAGATCTTCGGTCACCGGGTCATTGGCTGCCTCAGCGGCGTCAATGAGTGACCTGTACGTTTCGATGGCATCCGTCTCGGCTTCCAGGACCCCTCGAATGACCGACAGAACGTCCGTCGAGTCTTCCGGCGGTTGCAACGAATCTTGTCTGGCAGTGAAGTTCGCGGAACTCGGCGGTCGGGCGCCGAGTTGTTTCAGCCGATTCCCAAGCTGCTGGGAGTGATTGAGTTCCTCCTGGATGTCCTGCTGGAGGCTTTCCTTTATCTCTTCGGCCCGAACACCGTCGAGAATGATGGCGTTCGTCTGATAGTTCATGACCGTTTCGAGTTCGTCACCGTAGGACTTCCTGAGGAGTTCGATGACTTTGGATTCGCTCATACATGTTTTCTTAAGGCCACACAGGTTTAAGTGGGTAGGTATGTGAGGAGATTGCGGTATTCGTTGGAATGACACTTCTCTGGAACTTTGGGAGAGGAATTGTCGGTACCCTGGTGTTGGTGACAATCCTCGACTCGGAATTCCCATAAAACTATCTGCTGTTCGACACGTCAAACACTCCTCTGCAGGCGGGTTCTTCTCATTGATAGTATCCGTATTGGTCAGTCAATCACGGAAAGGACCTTCTCGCCGTGACCTTCCGGATCGACTCCTTCGAAAACCTCGATAATAGTCCCGTCCGACCCGACAACATATGTGTTTCTAAAGGTCCCTTCAACACGGTTTCCATAGACCGTCTTTTCGCCATACGAATCATAGGCCCTGGCAACGGTGCCATCCTTGTCACTCAGCAGGTGGAAGGGAAGGTCGTACTTCGCTTTAAACTCGGCGAGGTCCGCAAGCGGGTCGTCGCTGATTCCGAGTACCGCAACGTCTTGTTGCCTGTATGCGTTCCATTCGTCTCGGAAACTACAGGCTTCTGTCTTACACCCTGGGGTATCGGCTCTTGGATAGAAGTAGACGACGACTGCTTGTCCCTCGAAATCTCTGAGTGTGACTGTCTCGCCGTCTTGATTCGGCAATTCGAATTCCGGGGCAATTTCTCCTGTTGATAGCATACTTCTACTTCGGTCGGTAGACAGGAAGGGATTTTGGAGGGGGCGAGGACCAACACGAAATGGCTTGAATCGGAGTCGATTGGAAATCGATGATTTCCGTTCGAGTAACGACGCGGCAGTTATCACGATCTATGGCTCGATTCTCACTGTCGATGGTCTCGCCGATGACATGCTCGAATCCGTCATTCGGAACCTGCTGCACAATGCCCTCCAGCACAAGGACAAAGAAGCACCTGAAATCACCGTTTTGGGCACTATATCGGGGAATACGGTCGTAGTTGATATCGCGGACAACGGTCTAGGCGTTTCAGATAACCACAAAGCAGAACCTTCGAGCAGGGAGCGATGGGATTGGAAAGCACGGGCACCGAACTGGGACTGTACCTGGTCAAAACACTTGTCGATCGATACGGTGGAGACATTTCCGTCGAAGACAACGAACCGCACGGGGCCGTGTTCTATGTCGAGTTGTAGGTCACCAATTGACTCCGACGAAACCACGCGGCACGGAGTAAGATTCAGGGGCATGTAGGGGTGAGAAGTGACCAACATGGCACACTCCCTCAATGATCTCCCTGATCCCGCACTCGATGAGCGGGCAAACTACGATTATCAAAGCCAGGAGACCCTCGAAGAGGGGCTTGCGGGGGCACTTCGAGCTGTCGTTCGAGGGGAGGTGCGGTTTGATACATATTCCCGTCAACTCTATGCGACTGACGCGAGCATTTACGAGGTGCGACCGATCGGTGTCGTCAAGCCAAAACACACCGAAGACGTCGCCGCTGTCCTCGAATACTGTTTCGAACGGGACATCCCGGTGCTCCCGAGAGGGGGTGGGACGAGCCTCGCTGGACAGACGGTGAACGAAGCAGTCGTTCTCGATTTCAAGGCGCACATGAACGGGTTTCGGGGGCTCAACATGGAGTCCCAGACGGCCAGCGCTCAGGCCGGAATCACCCTCGCAGAACTCAACACGGAACTCGAATCAGCGGGACTCAAATATGCACCGGACCCGGCTTGGGGTGACAAGAGCGTTCTCGGCGGGTGTATCGGAAACAATTCGACCGGCGCTCATTCGTTACAGTACGACAAAGCTGACAAGTACATCGAATCGCTCGAAGTGGTGCTTGCGGACGGGACGGTCACCGATTTCGGGTGGATGGACCGTGCTGAGATCAGGACTGCAGGCGACCCGAATGGCGATCTCGAATCGCGGTTCTATGCTGAAATCGATCGTGTGCTTCGAGAGGACGCCGAGGCAATCGAAGCCAATTACCCGGACCTCACTCGGAACGTTTCGGGCTATAATTTTGATGTCCTGTTGGAGGAAGTCCGGACTCACGAGGCGGTCAACGTCGCTCGACTCTTCGCGGGAAGTGAAGGAACACTGGGAGTCATCACCCAGGCGAACGTTGCGCTGGAACCGATTCCGGAGACCACCGCAGTCGTCATGCTGGCCTATGCGGACATCTTGGACGCGATGGGGGATGTGGCGCCGATACTCGAACATGATCCGTCTGCAGTGGAGGTCATGGATGACGTGTTTCTGGACTTGGCAGCTGAAACGGATCGGTTTCAGGAGTTAATCGGACTGCTCCCTGATGGGACTGATTCGACCCTGTTGGTCGAGTTTTACGCCGAGTCCGAGCACGTGGCAAAAACCAAGGTTGCTGATCTGGTCGCCGACCGTGTTCCTGACGCTGAGACCGAGGCCAAGCCGTCTGCGGACCCGGCTACAACCCCAGCCCCAAAACGTGCCTTTGCCATGATGGAGGCACATATCGAGTCTAGACAGGCAGCATTTTGGAAAATGCGGAAGGCTGGGTTGCCGATTTTGCTCTCGAATACGGGTAACAACCGCCACTGGCCATTTATCGAAGACACTGCGATTCCTGCCGAGCACCTTCAAGAGTACGTTCGGGACTTTCAGAGCCTCCTCGATGAGTATGACACCTTCGCAACCTACTACGCTCATGCAGGCCCAGGGGTGCTTCACATTCGGCCGCTGCTCGATCTCTCGTCCGAGACTGGAATCGAGACCATGGCCGAGATTGCTGATGCAGTCACGGACCTCGTCATCAAATATGACGGATCAGTCTCTGGTGAGCATGGCGACGGGCGAGCGCGGACTCAATGGAACAAGAAGACCTACGGCGAGGATCTCTGGGACTCGTTTCGCTCGCTGAAAACGGCGATTGATCCGAAATGGATATTGAATCCTGGCCCTGTGTGTGGGGACGAGGAGGGGCCGACTGATTTAACTGCAAACCTCCGGTTTGGATCGGACCGAAGCACCGAGCTGCCCTTCGAACCGGAGTTAAATTGGGACAACGATCGGGGCTTTGTTGGGATGGCGGACCTCTGTCACGGGTGTGGTGGATGTACGGGCTTTCAAGAAACGACTGGTGGGGTAATGTGTCCGACGTATCGGGCCGCCGAGGAAGAAATCGTTAGTACCCGTGGTCGGGCCAACTTGTTACGTTCGACAATGAATGGCAGGCCCCCAGAGGAATTGTTCAATGAGGAATTTGTTCACGAGGTACTTGATCTGTGTCTCTCGTGTAAGGGCTGTAAGATTGATTGTCCCTCTGGGGTGGATATGGCCAAGCTGAAGGCTGATGTCCTCCATGAGTATCACGACCGCAACGGGGTAAAAACTCGAGACAAACTCTTCGCGAACGTCGAACAGGTACTCCGTACTGGGAGCAAATTGTCACCAGTTTCGAACTGGCTGCAGCAACTGCCCGGAATGTCATTCATCCAAGAACAGTTCGGAATTGCGGGGGAACGAACACTTCCCGAGATACAATCACGGACGTTTCAAACATGGTTCCACAATCGAGGTGGGTCCAAGGTTTCGCAAGGGGAGTCCGATCGATCCGCGGTTCTCGTTCCCGATCCGTATACGAATTACATGTACACCGACCGCGGGAAAGCGGCGGTGAAAGTACTTGAGGCAGCAGGTATCCACGTTACCGTTTCTACGGCAGTGACTGATAGTGGTCGGGCGGCGTACTCGAAAGCGCTCATCGAGACGGCTCGCGAGACCGCTCGAAACAACGTTGGGGTCCTTGCCTCGAAAGTTCGAGCTGGCTGGGATATTCTCAGTGTCGAACCCTCGGCATCGGTGATGTTTCAAGAGGACTACAACGATCTACTCTCCGGCCCGAACGTCCAAACCGTCGCCGATAACACCTACAGTGTGTTCGAATATCTGGATGTGTTCGGGCTCGAAGAGAACCTCGATGTTCGGGACTCAGAAGAGACGGTTACCTACCATGGGAATTGTATTCACAAAGGGACCGGTCGAGACACTCATGTCACCGAGGTACTGGAGCGACTCGGATTCGCTGTGGACGAACTTGATTCGACATGTTGCGGGATGGCCGGCAGTTTCGGCTATGAGGCGGAGCATTACTCGATGAGCACGACCCTGATGTCACTATTGGAGGGGCAAATCGAATCGAGTCCGGGAGACGACGTGGTTGTTACAGGCGCTTCCTGTACTATGCAGATTGGAGATATGCCGTCACGCGAGGCAAAACCCGATCACGCAGTAACGCGACTCGCAGAATTACTCAGGTGAAGCGGTATCATTGTCTCGTACTCCTCGCCGAAGCCGCCGACGAGTATGGGGATGATCTTGCCAGTCATGGAGCCATTACAACTGCTTATAGTAGTCAAGAGGCCATGATAGTAAGTCAACGCACTCCATACCAGCTTCTGGTCATCTCGCAATCGTGTACAGCAGCACGGCGAGCAAGACAGGAACGAAAGCGAACCCACTGAGGACGAGGAAAAACGTCCCTATGGAATAGGTTCCAAGCAGGTACCCACCGATCGCGATACTTCCGGCACCGATCCCAAACTCACCGAGATACGTTACCCCATAGGAGAGCCCCCGTGTTTCGACCGGAGTGTGGATTGCAACGGCCACCTGATACAGTGGCTGGACGAAGAACAGGAAGAACCCAAGCAGTACGCTCACCACGAGAACCTGAGCAAATCCGAACGCAGCGATTGGGAGAAAAAGCAAGGCAAAAAGTCCGAGGGAAAGAAACCCACCGGCGAGCCCCTTTTCGACAGCAAACCGTTCGGAGAATTTTCCCCCGGCCCATTGACCACCGATGCCAACGATCAGGAGTCCAACGAAGATGTAATCTCCCACGTTGATTCCGACCAATGATGCTTCGAGGGTGAGTGCCGTGATTTCTGGGAGATCTCGAAGGATCTGGGGAAGGTATGTCAGAATTCCCCGATAGAAGAGTCCGTCAAACGTAACGATTGCCAAAACGAGGGGGAAGAACGAATACAACAGTTCTCGGGCTTTTTCATGGAGTTTTGCGGGTGCCGCGGTGCCCTTCTCAGGTTCATCGGTCTCTCCGACTGCTGCTGTGGGGTTGAAGTCGATGGAGAGGCCGAAGAGGAATGCAACAAGTCCTGGGAGAGCGAGCGCACCGGCGACCACTCGCCAGTCGACGAACAACAGTAAAGTTGCAGCGACGAACGGGCCAAGTGCAGTCCCAATATTCCCTGCCATTCCGTGGTATGCGAAGATGGTCCCTCGGCGTTCGGTTCCGGTGCTGATCAGTGACATTCCGGCGGGATGGTAAATGCCCGCAAAGGTCCCCCAGATTGCGAGACTAAGCCCGACGAAATACACCGACGGTGCAAGGGAAAGCGTGGCGAATCCAACGGCCATTCCAGCAATACTGAGCAAGAGGACGGACTCTGACCCGAACCGATCAGCCAACAACCCACCAGGGAGTGAGGCGATTCCAATCGGCGCAAAGCCGATAGCTACAAGCAATCCAACGAGTTCGACTGAGGCTGGAAACTGGCGGATCCACATCACCAGGAGTATCGGAATCGCCATCTCGAACCAGTGAAAGAGCCCATGGCCGAGCATGGTGAACGCCGCGATCGAACGGTCGTTTTTGGTGAGGGTGGCTCCAATTCCGGGCACAGGGCTCACGATACAATCCTGTTCGAAGAGCGAGTAAATAGGTGTTGGATTTTCACCTGGTATGAGGGACTTAGATTATGATTACGACCCATTTCTCCCCCGTTATCAAACCCTGTTCTCATGGGGTATTCCGCGCGATAATCGCAAGATTGCGTCGGGTTGCCTGCTCCCGTCTGGTGGTTGAACTATCTGTAGGTTTAATGGTCCAGGAACATATTTTGCCACACATGGGCGTTGTTACGAAACTGGTTTCCTACGCCAGAAACCGGTCCGAGGCAATTGACGAGCCCTATGAATGTAAGTCATGTGGGAACCAGTTCTCCGAGCGGTATCATCAATGCCCTAACTGTGAAAGTTACCGGGTAGAACGAAGGGAGTGGCAGTTCGCCGAGTGAACTACCACGGGGTCAATCCCCGAGGCACTCGGCCTGTTCTACCTGTAGATTTTGGGCAGGGAATGTCGGTAGTTTCGTTACTTTTTGAATAAGCAGACTGGTTAGCGTGTCGCCTGCAACCAGTCCTTAATTCCAGTAACGCCGCCGTCGATCTTCTCTTTTGGGGCCGAATGAGCGGCCCATACATACATCGGCGCCACGTCAACAGGCGTCCGACCGAACTCTTTTTCGGTAAGTTGTGTCTGGACCTGCCCTGGATCGACGACCCCGACGACCTGATCGAGGTCCGCCGAAAACCCTCGAGCGATAGCCTCGGCAGCGGCTTTCGAGACGCCGTAGGATCCAGCCCCTGCGGTCGGTTCGCGGGCGGGTTTTCCGGAGGGCACCAGCACCCTGGCGTCTTCGGCTAAGTACGGGACTGCTTCACGGATTGTTGCGAACACCCCTTTGGCGTTTGTCGCGAGATGTTCGTCGAAACGTTCGTATGATTCCTCCGGTAGCGGCGTCTTCCCTGATGGTCCGTGATAGACCCCTGCATTTGGCACGAGGACGTCGATTTCGTTTAGCACCTCGCTTGCGACGGTCATCAGGTCCCGCACCGAACTCTCGTTTCTGACGTCGACTGAGACCGCCTCCGCTGGCAGTCCCGCCGCACGATCCTCAACTGCTGACTGATTCCGTGCTCCGATGACCAACTGGCCGCCGTTCTCGGCAAAGGCCTCTGTGACGGCCGCACCGATGCCCTGACTTGCGCCCGTAATCACCGCTGTGAATTTGCTCATGAGGACAATAAGACCTCATCAGTCATCAGCACTTCCGTACCCTGTAAAATTCTCCTCGAATGGCGACATCTGTGGGCTCTGTATCATAACGGAGGTTTTTGTAATCACAGCCGAAACCGTTACCGCGAGGAATGCACTATGTCTATCTCCTTGAGTGCGGTGACGGAACAATATATGCAGGGTATACTACGGATGTATCCCGGCGGGTTTCGGAGCATCAAAACGGCAATGGCGCGAAATACACGCGGAGTCGGGGTCCCTTGACCCTTCGCCGAGTGGAACGATTCTCATCACGGTCCGCCGCCCAATCGAGAGAATATGAGGTCAAACAGCTATCCCGTCAGGAGAAGTTGGTACTTCTTCCAAAGCACGGGGATCGGGTTCGGATTGGGGGTTCAGTGTAACATTCTGTACGTTCATTTCATGCGCGGATACCCGTCACATTCAGTCACTTTTCTCACGGCTTCCACATGGAAGAAGATGGGCATGACATTCCTGAATCAAAGTGAGAAGCGAGGATTATCCCCACGATGATCCGTGAATTCAGTTGTTCGTCGAGGCGAATCGATGCACCGAGGACCACGAAAATTGGGTGTGATGATGGACGTGACCGATGCGGCCACCGAGGTCTATTCCAGGCTTTCGAAGAAATTGGCGAAGTGAAGGCCTAAGGCAAGCCTCGTCACGACCGCGAAAAGCAGGTCTCGAAACGAAATCGAATGGAACCGCTTTTCGCGCGACCCCGTCAACTGATGCACACCAGGAGGGCTCACTAAACCGACCTAAATGCGGTGGTCTACCAACCGGTGGCGGTCACCAAACTTGATTCGTTCACTCATAGTCGTCAAATAGGAGCATATATCGACCCAACATCTATTCGGGTCCAACACATGTTATCCATCAGTGAATCTATTCAGGAAAGCCGGAGAGATGTTTGAAGAAACGAAACGGACGTTCATAGATGGTGAAAACATCGAGTTCGTCTGTCAGTCTTGTGAGACCCGCGTTGAGGAAAACTACGAGTTCTGTCCCCATTGTGGGGCGGAAATGGTTGAACGGGTTGAGTGATCAGTTCGGTTCACAAGGGGCAATCAATACCCAACATTCCCCCACAGACCATCACCGGGGCCATCTACATTTCAGGACTCCCAATTGGACCGCATAACCCGCGAAGGGTATGTCATGCCAAGATGAGACAATATTGTCGAGCCTGGTGATTATGTCGTAATATTGTTCAATAGCGATGCCGTTGAAGAAACGATGAAACAGGTCTGATCTTGGGGAAGGATCGCCAGTTCATTGTCCACAGCAGCGGGCCCAGCCGTCATTCTTGGATTATTGGTCGATGGATGGTGATATCCATTCTCGAGATATCCGCATTGGACCTACAATCACACAGAAAACCCCTTTGAATATCTACACCGCAAGTAGTAAAGGGAGAAATACCCTATCAAAATAAGGTGTTACCTCTTCTAATTTCTCTGTTACTTATTAGTGGGGTTTATCTAATCGTTTCAGTGATATTTATTCTCATTAAAGACAATAAAGTGTGGACAAAGTTCGGAGGGCCAATAGCGTTAATTGGACTAACCACCACAATTATTGGGCTGTTCGGGTTTCTTTCAGAGGGGTTCTTAGCAGGCACTTCGTATTATTCAAACATTGTATCGTTTGCTGCGTATCTTATCCCTCTGTTCGTGGCAATGTATGCGGTCATCTGGTTCATATTTATCAATCAATATATTGGAATACTGTCCACCGGACACGAGGCAATTCTTGCGCTCATTGCAGGTCCAATGCTTTTGGCGATGCCGTTGGGAACCACCTGGACGTACATGGATGGCGGATTCGTGGAGCCAATTGCAATATTTGCGTTATTTCCGGAGATTGTTCTGAAACTTAGTGCGTTTTTCGTCGCTCCGTTTCATTTTGCATTCACACTTGCGGGTCTCTTCGTGCTGATTTGGGGAGTGTATCAATATACTTTACCAACGGTTTCGTTCGCGGTTGCTCTTTTTGCCAGCGGGCCAATCTGGTATTTTACAATTTACATTGCCGCACCTGTCTTCGGGCTTCAAAGCTGGCTATTTCAGTTCGCCACAGCAGTTACCGGTTTGATAGGGCTTGTTGGAGTATGGTTTGTGATTTCCGAAGGGAGTCTAACCGATCAACGCCCCATAACAAGTAATATCGGACGAAATGCGGTCATCGAAGAAATGGACCAGCCAGTTCTGGTTTTAAACAGAGACTGGAATGTTGCTGATGTAAATCCAGCAGCCTCCCAAATATTTTCATTTACAAAAACCGAATTGTTGGGGAAACATATATCGGAATTACTCCCCGGCCGGGTCACTGCAGAACTCTCGGACTCCACTAATACACTCCGTGTTACGTTGGGAAAAAGCCGAAATTACGACATTCGGGTTTCAACGGTAACATCCGGACGCGGGACGGATGTTGGGAAAACATTAATTTTTACCGATGTAACCGAGCAAGAACGTCGCAAACAACAAGTCCAAGTCCTCAATCGGGTTCTTCGCCATAATCTGCGTAACAAAGGGACGACAGCACTCGGTTATGTAGATCTAATACAGAAGAGTGAATCGTACAACCCTGATCATATGGATAAATTATCCGCAGCAATTACTGAATTGGCACAAACTGGCCACCGAGCCCAGGAGGTCCAACGCATGATGTCAGCGGACCGATTACAAAACTTTCCGACGAAACTCACGGAGATAATCAACCAATCTATTAGATCTCTCCACGATGAGTTAGCTATTGATGTAACAATTGACGTGCCTGAGCACATCCAAGTTGTCGCGAATGAGCAGATCCTCGTTCCAATGATAACTGAGGCGCTACGGAACGCGGTCACCCACACTGATGATACATCTCCTCGTATATCCGTCTCGGAAAACGCTGTGGATGAACACGGTGAACTAGTGGTTTTGATAGAAGACGATGGTCCAGGCATTCCTCCTGAGGAGATCAAAGTTATACGAAAAGGCGAAGAGGACCCCTTAAAACACGGTAGCGGATTTGGTCTCTGGTTACTCCACTGGGGTGCTATCAAATTAGGTGGGTCAGTGAGTTTTCGGCAAGAAGGGGTAAACGAAACAGGGGTACGGTTTCATTTACCCGCTGATATCGTTCGTATCTCAGGAAATACGGTTTCAGAAGAGGCGATTTGAACCGACGCCAAGAAATATATGTTGTCCAACTGATCAGCCCTTCTCTTTTATCAGATCATCTGCTGAGGGGTATGGTGCGGAGTAGTAGCCATCGTTTTCCAGAATGCGGAATATGTGTGTTACAGACATTCGTTCGTTGTTCCGTGACCCAACTCAATTTTCGTGAGGGAGACGAACAGATTCTTCTGCGCCAGAAAGGTTGATAATCGAACTATGTGATACTCCGTTTGTGCTGAATAGTGTTTTCTGCAAGTATGGGTAGTGGCCTTATATAAGATTGAAAATTTCAGCGATAATTATTCAAGTCGGAGCGAGGATTTTTCATTTATGGCGCCATCGTTGGACAGATGGGACACGTTTGGGACCGAGAAGAATTGGACCGTAGGTGGAGCGGGTCATTGGATGCTACTCCTAGTGGCCCTGGCAGTTTTTGGGATGGTACTGCTCCTATTGGGAATGCAGGACCTAGCGAAGACGCTTTGGCCTCTTTGGGCAGTTGGGACGGCAGTCGGATTGGCGTATTTGGCTTGGCAGACTGATCATTGGCCAGGTGTTCGTGACTCCAGCCTTGGAATAGAAGTGGCCTCGGGCGGAGCTGCACTTGCTGTCCTTTTGCTTGGAGTAATGGGCATTATCCGTGGCGGGTTGATGCACGCCTCCAATTTCTTCCTTATACGGTTCGGAGCAATCCTAATTGTAGGCACATTCATCGGCGCGGCGGTGTATTTCTGGTTTTACCTTTTCACAACGAAGTCGAAGAAACGGACAGCGGAAACTATGCGAATTCTCTCGATTGCTGTCCTTGGGATCACACTTTGGGGGCCCTATTTCTTCCCGAATGTGGATATCGTCCTTGGAATCGCTCATTTCTTGATCGCGATATGGGCGGGCGTCACTGCATCTGGGCAAGCTGTTGCCGAAGATTCCGTCGCCCGCCAATTGAGCGACTGAAACTCAAATTTTCACAAACGTCCATTATAATTGGAGTACAGTGTTCGGTAAAACATCAAGGATTTTATCTTTCTCAAGGGGGCCAACTTTATCCAATACTGCCATTTGAACTCGTTTACCTCTCCATTTGCAGTTCGTTATACGTCTCCACAATTGATAAATCACCTTTGAGGTGAGATGCCAAACTCGCAGTTCTGGCATCGAGTTTGAGTCGCTCACGCCGCCAATCGAGTTCGTCTTTGCCACGCCAGATCCCGAAAATGGTGACAGATGGTACTTCGAGATTTCCAAAACTTATCGCCAACATGTGGAGTAAGTGTTCAACTTCTTTCCACGAAGCTGACCTCTGCTCTGGGAGCGTCTGTGGAAGCTCGATCCACTGAGCTAAGATCGTGTGACTTCTCGCTCGCTCCACAAACGTGCGATCGTTACTGAAAAGGAGAATCTCACCTCGGTGTTCCTCCTCGTATTCGTCATAGCCCTCCACAATTGCTTCGTCCCCTGTGTCACAATCAATTTCGTCGGCTTGCTGAATATCTCGGATATTGCGGTAGCGGACCAGCCCCATTCGACCGTGACGGGCTTCCCCTAACGGCTGATTCCAGTATTCTTCATACTGATCACCAAAGGCGTCGACAAACGGATCGGTGTCATGGCATTTGTAGTCCCAGTCGAGTTCGTCACGAACGCCTGAGGCAAGAACGAACCCGTTGACGTAGCCAACGCCCTCCTCGGGATCACGGAGTCCGAGTATTCGGTCGATCCGCCACGGCAAAAGGTTGGTATCGAAGCCAGCGAAGACCGGTCGATGGCCAGCCATTAGGTCTGGATTTCCGTACCGTTCGACGAGTTTCTGGACTTCGTCGCGATTGTTGATCTCAATTATCCCGCTTGCAAGTACCGCCTTGACGTAGTCATCCGCTGCAGGGAGGTCCTTGGCGACGGACTCCGGATGATTTCGTCGCACCTCGTTTCGGGCTTCGGCGTATTCTTCCACCGATTGATTGAAGTGAATCGTACAGTCATCATAATCGCCAAATTCGATCGTGAGCAAGTCACCAATCTCATCGCTCGGATGGCTGACCGTTATTTCGCTTTCACCACGATCGAGGAATCGATTGAACAGAACCGTGAGGTCTTCTCGGGCAATCCGCATTATATTTCCTCCGTGAAATCGATGAGGTTGATCGCTGTCCGTGGGATTTCGGGAAAGACTTGACCGAAGTATTCTCCCGTTTCGAGATGAATGTAAAAGAGGTGGTCGACATCTTTGCTAATCCCCACCTGAAAGCTAATGATAGACCAGAATTTTCGACCTGGAGTGACATCAACTGCGACTTCCCTGTCTACGCCCTCGCCAGTTGCGATCGCATCCTGTAGATAACTGGTGATGGCGTCAAAATCCACTTCGTCATCGATTTGTTCGACTGTAATCTCTGGTTCGTCACCGCCAGCGGCGGTCACGATCGTTTTCATCATCGTCGTCACCAACTCCGTGACTTTCGAAATGAGTGGGTTCTCCAGAATGTAAATCGTGTTCGGGACATAGCCGTCGTGACAGGCTGCAGCGAGCGGGTTCACAACGGGGGCGATACTCGTACTCCCGTTCGTTATCCAGATCCGTTCCATGCCAAGCAGGTTTTCAGGCCGGTGCGAAGAGTGTTGGGCCGAAGATTTCTATGGATCATCTCTATGACTTTGTTCTAGACCTTGGTTCAATTTCTGTGGTGCCCCTTTTTGAAGGCCTTCTGGTAATACCTACCCCATTTTCAAACCGGGTTACCGGCCTTATAAGCTGCATCAAACCACCAGATAGCGTCGCGTTTCCCGTTGCTTTGGGGCGGTTGAAAAATCGCCATAATTAATGGTACATGCAGTTGCTATCATCTCCAATGGGAGTCATGACAAAACTGGTCAATTATGCGACGGGAGGGTCAGTGGGGTCCGATAAGCCATACGAATGCAAATCGTGTGGCACTCGCTTCTCCGAGCGCTACCACGAGTGTCCGGAATGTGGGAGTTACCGGGTGGAAGGCAGGGAATGGTCGCTTATCGATTAGCTGATTGAGGAGGCTTCTTTGGGGGGAAGATAGATATCGATATAAATGCTAACTCTCGGCTTCGAATTTGGCGTAGGAAAGGGTATACATTCTAATCGCATCACTGGATATCAATGCAGGTAGCAATCACACTTCTTAATTCACCGTAGAGTCCGCAGCTGAGTGATGTTAGGTTGATACCAATGCCATGGTAAAACATTTCGACCGGTAGACCGAGTCCGATCCCCCCAGCTTTCGAATTTATGGTAGGATATCAAATAGAATTAGACGAACTTGTCGGTCTGTTTTTACCTCTCATGCTGTAAGCTGGTAGAAGGTTTCACCGGACCCTAACGCGTTAGAACGACCAAGGAGGATGGGGGATTACCTCCAATATCTTTGATATGCAATAAATCTCATCAATATTATCTGTATCACCAGTCATCACTACACGGGAGACTTCGATGGGGACACCATTGACAGTGGTCACCAGCAGTATAGTCGTCAAACGTCGATTGATTGATCGTCTCTATTTGCTCTCGTATCTGATCACGGACACCCTCCAAATCCTCTGTCGTATAGGTCCGAGTTTTCAGCTCCGGGCCCCGTGGCCCCACATACAGATACCCGGCTGTCGAGATGTCCTTGTCTAGTAACTTCCGAGTTGCAAGCAGGTATAGGGGCAACTGTCGGTTCTTTTCCAAGGACCGAGTCCGCTCGGTTGCTTTGTAATCAATTACGAGTAATTCATCACTCGGTGTCCGATAGATCGCATCGATATACCCGGTAATCGTCTCGCCACCGATTTCAATCGCAAACTCACGCTCCGCACTAACGATATCCCACTCACTTACTGGCGACTCGAAGTAATCTGCGATGCATTCGTTTGCATGGTCAATGACGGTTTCCCACTGGTTCTGCGTGGCGATCTCCTCACAGAGATCCCGCCAAGCCGATTCGGTTTCTATCCCACGTCGCCCCGCGAGTTCCGCTGTCTTGTGGAATAATAGACCGACTTCACGTTGAGTGGGGATTCTTGGACTGTCCGTTTCAGATTCGTAGTCCTCGAAAGCACGGGTCACGTAATCCAGATAGTGGCGACGGGGGCACTCAGCGAACGTTTCCAATGACGTGTAACTATGTCGAAGTGATGCTTGGATATCCGGTTTGGCTTCTAGTCGGTCGACTGCTATCGGCACCTCTTCAACGGGCTCCAGTGACCCATCAAGCATCTGCCGTGCAAGGGAAAGGACACGCTCTCGTGCCGGTTCTTGGTCGAGTGCTTCCCCATGATGGTTGATTTCACTTCGCTGGCTCTCTGGTTGTGTGGCGGCGAGTGAGTCAGTCCAATCAGCATGAGACTCGGTTGATATCTGGATATCTTTCCAGATAGGGAGGGTCACCCCAGTCACATTCCACGGGACGGTATCATCCACGACATCTTCAATGAACGATAGCGGCACTTCCCCATCCGGTTCAATTTCCTCGGCTTCGTCGGTTCGGCCCTGGAGTACAAGCAAATTCTCCGCTCGGGTAACCCCAACGTGTAGCAGTCGCCGTGCTTCGTGAGCATCACGCTTTTCGAAGTCGGTCCTTACCGGGGCTGCTGGGTCCCGAGTCACCGCATGGTTGAGTGCAGTGAAATTGCGTTCTTGTGGTTCCCATTCCCCGGAAACAAGCTTCGGCAATACCACCACCGGGAAGTCCAACCCCTTGCTCTTGTGAATCGTCATGATGTTCACCGCGTCATCGGCCATGTCGGTTTGGTCGATGGTACTGGCACCACCGGGCTGAGTCACTGAACTGAAATACTCGATCACTTCGACGAACTGCTCATCGAGGGTGGCCTGAATCGGCCCCTCACCGAACGACGCGATAAACTCTTCGAGCGGCTGGAGATTCCGCTGTTCTTGCGGAGAGAGATACCATTCCATGTTCGTTCGATCTTTGAGTTCCTGATAGAGTCTCGCGATCGATACCCGGTCTCGAAGGTCCAGCAATGCGTCGACATCCGTTCGCACCTGTTCAATCCGGCCAGGTTCTTCGAACGTTTCTACCGGTGCCTCCCGAAGCATAGTGATGAGATTTTCATCCCCTGTGTTAAGCGATCGAAGGTCGGCCTGGTGGAGGCGGTAGCGCATAGTCAGAACGCGATTCAAGCTCACCTCATCCTCGTAAGGGCGTGCCAACGCTTTCAGATACGCCAGGACAGTCTCAACCCCGACCGAATCCGCAGTCAAATTACCGGCGACCTGGTACGGAATTCCAGCCTCCTCAAACGCCTCGACGATAGGTTTCGCGTGTCGGTTTTTCCGCACCAATATCGCGATATCGCCGGGGGAATACGATTCGTCGATCTCGGGTGTATCCCCGGCGAGCACGTGTGAAACCGCATTGAGGATTTGTTCTGCCTCCTCGCCTTCTTCCTCGGGTGCACTGATTGTGGCGACCGTGTCCCCCTCGTATCCGGGTTCGTCGTACCGGGTCAGGGTTTTTGTACTCCTCTGCCCGGACACGAGGTCCAGGGCGTTGTTTGCAAGGTCGAGAACCGGTTGCCGCGAACGGAAATTCTCTGTGAGGTTCGCATCCGCGATAGTGTCGAATGACGCGTCGAGATCACCCCGGATGTTTTCGACATTTGCACCCCGCCACTCGTAGATCGCCTGGTCGTCATCCCCAACAACGAACAAGTTCTCATCTGTCGTCAGTCGGTTTACCAAATCAAACTGGAGTCGGTCAGTGTCCTGAAATTCATCACAGAAGACGTACTCCCATTGCTCAGCGATTTCGGCCCGAAGCTCCTCATCATCGAGTAGTTTCGCTGTCTCCACGACCAGATCATCAAAATCGAGTAATCTGGCCTCGGTCTTTCGCTGTTCGAACGCTGCATAGCCGTCTGTCAGGTCTCGGGCTTTTCCTGCAGTCTCAAGATAGTCAGTGAGGTTTGCGGTCAGTACCAGTTCGAAGTCGTCGGGGATGCCCGAGGGCGGATTCTCATACGCACCGAAAATGACAGCTGGAAGTTTGAACACGTTTGTGAGGTCCCCATCGATAATCTCGTCGATGTGCTCTGCAAGCATCGTATCCAGTGCGTCTGCCACGATCTCCATCTGTTCGAGAGCTGCATTGACCGACTCTTCGATACCACTCTGCTGAGTGTTGAGGTCTGTCCGCTCACTTTCCAACTTGGAACGGAAGGTCGATAGCCCGTCTCGGATGCCTTCAATGCGGTCCGGTGTGGGTTTTCGCCAATTGACGCGGACATGCTCAGAGGCCAATTCCTCGATTCGACTCGGGAGTTCTGCGAGGGTGGCTACTCTGTGTGGATCGCCGAGATATGTATCCAGATCCGTATGTGTCACCCCGGAGCGCTTCATCGCACTGATGAATCCCTGGAGAGAGGCGACAACGCCGTTCCCCCACTCCGTGTTCAACTGGACATCCGGCTTAATGAATCGGTAGGGAATATCATCGAGGATATCAAGTATGAGCGTGAGTTTATCCCCATCCTGGGCAATCTCGAAGTCTGGCGGGACGTCGGCATAGTAGGCAAATTCCGACAGGAGTTCCTGGCAAATCGAATGATACGTATAGGCATCGACGTCGTAGCCGGCCGGCCCCAGTTTTGCGTTCAGCTTCTCCTGCATCGAGTCAGCGGCCTTGTTTGTAAACGTCAGCGCCAGGATATCGTCGGGAGCAACGTTTTCCTCGTCGATCAAATACTCGATTTTTCGGACCATCGTGAACGTTTTTCCAGTGCCTGCTCCGGCCAACACCCGCATCGGATATGAGGACGACTCGATGATCGTCTCTTGGTCTGGCCGGGGACCAAACCCCTCGTCACCGCTCGGAAGCCAAACAAATTGCTGATTGTCATTCATAATTTCACCTCTTGGGCGAGATAATCCGGACACATCCCCTGATATCGACAATCAGGACACCCCTCTTCGAAGATCAACTCCTGGGGTTCGGGTTCAAATTGCCCCTCCCGAATCCCGGTGAAAGCCGACCGGATGAGTGACCAAATCGTGTCGAAGTGGTCCGCGTAAATCTCGGTCATTTCCCGCCCATACCCTCTGGCGCTCACACTGTACCCATCCGGACTCGTTTCAAAGTCAGTGTGATTGAGGAGGCCGTAGAAGGAAAACCGAACATCCATCTCTTGTTCAAAGAAATCCGTTTCCGTGACACCTTCCAGGTAGGTGGCCACTTGCATCGCATTTTTCACTCGTTTTGGTTCGTGTTCCTCCCCATTGAGATGCTTGTCAAGCCGCTCGGCGGTACCAGATGTCAGCATTCCACTGCTAATATTTCGTTTGTAATCGATGACGTGTAGTCCGTCCTCAGTCCGAAGAATGTTGTCTGCGTATCCCTTTAGCTGAACATCGTTACAATCGCAGGTCAGCCGTTTTTCGACAGCGACTGATTGTCGCGCATGCTCAATCCCGGGCCCGCCATTTGGGGCGAAAAAGTGTTCAAGCCCGGCCTGGGCTAACTTGCGATAATACACGTGCTGAGCGTCCGAGGCGAACTCCGATAATTCGACTTCTTCCTCCCAGACCTCCGGGAAGTGTGCTCTCATTCGCTCTCGGATGGTATTCCCGTCATCGTCACGAGTTGAGTCGCAGCATGTTCGCTCGATCGTCCCGTGCATGGCCAACCCTTGCTGGAGGTATCGCTTCGAATCGTCGATCGTATCGATCCGTTGGGCCTTCGCGAAGTCGTACTTTCGCGGACAATACGCGTAGGCTGCGAGACTGCTCGGTGACAGCCGTTCGACTGGCTGTTGAGTCGTGTCGTTACTCATTGCGGCGCACCTCCCCGGCGGCAAAATCAACACGCGCTGCAATCGCCTCCCGGAGTTTCTTCCCTCTATTGCCACTTGCGGTTATGAGTTCCTGAATCCCGCCAAAGTCCCGTTGAACCTCGTCAAGGTCAATTGTCTCACCACGAACTCCTGCTCCTCGAATGCTGGCCAATGCCTGATCGGCTCGTGATAATGCGAACTTGATCGCCCCGCTTTGCCCATAAATCGCTTCGTGGTCGAGGCCAGTAATCCAAGGGAATTGTTCAACGGCTTCAATCAAGTATCGAGAGGGCTGCAGTTGCCGGTTGAGCTCGCCGCTCTCCTCGCTAAATAGGCCCAAGTACAACCGCTCGGTCGCTGCCCGTGACCCGACTGCGAGTTGCCGCCGTGTCAACTCTTTATAGTATCGGCGGAATGGGTCCTGAATCGGCCCATCAGCCGTCGAAAACGTCTCACGGACATCAGAAGCGGTTACATCTGTCACCCCCGGGAAGTCCTCCATCGAAGCGACCTCGGTCGTGGGAAACAACCCGGTCAGGTTCGGCCCAGATGGATACGTCCCTTCAACGAGATTCAACATGAACACCGCCTTCCATGACGCGTTTTTCATCACCCGGACTGCGTCGACGAGAACTCCATCCTCCCTGACATCGACCTCGGCCGTCTGCACCTCAGCGGTGGCGTTTTTGACTGCTCGATCCAGCGTGGTGCCCAGTTCGGACCAGGTTGCCTCGACAATTGATAGCTCATCGAGAAATTCGGCCAACCCAAAGACGTCTAGAACGTGCCCGAACTGTGCTTTTGCCTCCAGGGGATCATGATCGGCTGCGATTCGCTCTTTGAGACCCGTTTCGAGGGCGTATCGACGTAATGCCCGTTCTAAACTGTCGTCCTCCGTGGTGATCATATCGACTAAACTGCTATCGAGGTCAACGCCCTCGGCCACGTGGGTTTGTGATTCTGCATCACCACTTGCATAATGTTGGACGACTGTTCGTAGTTCCCTGACTGACGGGTCATCTGCAAAGCCACTAACAGAGGCTGATGCTGTCGGGATGCCCGCCTGCTGGAGAACTCGGACCGTCTCGCTGATCGGTTCGTTCGCGTCTTTGAACCCGATGGCAAACTCATCGTACGACCATCCATTCGCCTCGCGCAATCGTTCGATCTCGTCAGCTACTTTGCGAACTTGATCACGGAACGTCGCCTCATGCACTATCTCAACTGCCCCGTCATCCGGATCGCTCACGGTCTCACCGGTTGCGAATAGGTTTGCGACTGCCTTTGGCCGGGTTGGTATCGTTTCTCCGCCCAAGGTGTCCGCATCCGTTTCTGTGATCGTCTCGGAAACCGTTCCCGACTCGTTCCAGACCCGTTGAATGCTGCTATCAGTTTGGGCAACACAATGGAGTCCTCCCTCAGCATGTGTGGCAAGCCGGTCTAGATACACCCGGTCACTCGCGGCGAACTCCTCAAACTCGATAACAAGAATAGCCGAAACGTCGAGTGCGCTTAACTCAATTCGGCCGGTACTGAGCGCGTCTATCACCCTCGGAATGACTGCACCTCGTTCGAGGTACCCAAGATCCTCGAGCCACTCCTGAAATGCCTCCTGGTGTGTCCCGATTTCATCAAGCACGGGATGTGATGATTGAATTGGTTCGCCACGCCAACTCACGACCTTTGTTATTCGTGGCAAATCCGTTTGAAATCGGTCGTGTTTGGAAGCCTGCTCTAAATACGGTGACTCCCAGTCCGTCCGCAGGAGAAACCGATACGCGAGTTCTCCTCGCTCGGTATCCGACAGCTGTGTGGGGGGATCTGGAACCGAATCGAGTAGCGATTTTGCATGCCGGTTCACGGAACGGACTCGGGGTCGTTCAACCCCATCTGTCACAGCCGCAAGTCGATCTGTGAACGTTTCGATACCGGTTGGAAACCGTTTTAAAACCAGGACTTCGCTCGCTTCGTACTTCGAGACGAGATTCGCATAGATTGAACCAATTCGCTCAGCCGGAACACCACCGAGAAACGGGAGTTTGTAGACGGTTCCATCGATTTGTTGAGCGTTAGAAATTCGGGAAGACATATTCACCATATATCAGACCATGTCCAAATACCTGTGGCTGGAACCTGAGAGGTCTCAATCGGGGTGGCAGCCCGGTGGTCATTTCACTCGAACATCCCTCCGGTCACCACCGACTGTTTTGGAGTGAGCCTATCGAGCAATTCGATCTCCTGTTGCAGTTCCATGCTGGCATTCGTCCGTGTTATCTACTTCGGGAACCTGTTGGGCAACACCTTTGACGCTCTCAAGTTCGCTGCTGACTGCCGGACTGGTCGCTCCTGTGGCCAGCTCATTCGTGGAGATGTGAGCGCCAGAGACATTCTCAACAGCCTCCGGAACACCTGTCCCATCTGAGCGGACGCTGAAGGGAGGATACATGCGCGCCGATAATCGATCAATTTGGCCTGGCTGAATGTGAAGGAAACCGCATCAAGTCCTTTGCCTTCTATTTATCAAAGTTCAGTCATACCTATTCAGGAAGTTACCAAAACAGTCTGCTTAACTTAGATCTTCAGGTCAACACATCGAATATGTTAAAATAACGGCAAATCATTAACATCTCTTACCCTGGCCTTGTTTGAACGCTCGAAAACAGGTCGTAGAATCTCTCATTTAAACTAGATTTACCTCTACATGGCAAAGTACTAGGAAGGAAAGCGGGACGGTTCAGTTGTGCAAACAGAACTCGCCCGCTTCACGAAGAAAGTCATGAGCAATGCTCAAAAAGTCGTCGTTGGACAGGCAGCACCACCTATCAACAAAGGAGAAACAGGCTACGCAGACTGGGGTATCATCTCGATCCACGCCCTCCGCGAGTATCTCGATCCACCGTATCGGCGGCTGATGGAAATCCTGTTCGAGATGCCACTTATCACCAGTATTTTAGGGTTGCCGCCGTCGGCGCTACCGGATTTTTTACCGTTTGCGGACGAAAACAGGAGCTCAAAATGGGCATCTGAAGAACGTTTCTTACTCTGACAATTGATCTGCATGAACTGGGCGAGATTCAGGCAATCGACGCGACCGGCATGGATCGAATAGCTGCCAGCCAACACTACGTGAAACGGACGAGCTACTCGTTCAAAGCCGTGAAGACCGTCCTCGTTGATTGCTCAACCGGTGTGATTCTATATATTCATTGTTCGATGACATAACCGCATGATTCACAGGTCGGCTGGCAGGTGCTCAAACGAAACCTCGACAACCTTTCAACAATCATAGCAGACAAAGGATACGACTGGTGGTTGTTACACAACAAACTACGTTCAGAAGGCTTGAATCCTTTGATTCGAGCCAGAGAGTTCAGCTGGGAAGGTCGCGCTGAGAATCTAATAAACCAGTGAAGATGACGAATATGTAACCTGAGCACTCTACTATTTACCCAATCAGTAGCATGAACGAACCAACACGCTGAAAACTCAACTGAGGGTTTGGAGTATTTCGATAACGGTCTCGCCGCGGTCGGTCGCACGGTAGGTCACATAGTTCCCGTCGCGATCAGCTGTCACCAGATCCGCTTCTTTCATCTTTTTCAGGTGATAGGAAAGGTTCGAATAATCGATGTCGAATATCTCGACCAGATCACAGACACACAGTTCAGTCTCCCCGAGCAGTCGCAAGACTGTCACGCGTCGTTCGTCCGCGAGGGCTTCGAAGATCCCCAATGCGCGGTTGAGATCTGTCTCCTCGACGGTCGATTTCAGGTCGGCTATCGTTTCGGTATCGAGCCGATACTCGTTTGTTTCGGTGGCCATTCACGTACCTGGTCAAAGGTGGCCGAGGTACTAATCAGTATCTTTGAGTCGAGGACCGCTCGGTTCGTCTCCCGGCTACAGGACCTACGCTGAATCAAAGATTTCTACTAATTGGTCGACGTCGGGAATTTCCCCTTCGGTCTCGACCTCGCCGTTGAGGGCAACTGCGGGCGTATGCATGACCCCGCGTTCGATGATCTCCATGTCGTCTTCCACCTTCTTGACAGTCCCGTCGAACTCGCTTTCGAGTTTTTCGAGTGCTTTCTTGACGTTCGCCGTGGTCTTTTGACACCTGGGGCATCCAGGGCCGATGACTTCGATTTTCATGATTCGTAATGTGAGTTGGTTAACGTGTTTTTGTATCGATTCGTCATACGAGCAGCAGCCCCCATATCAGGCCCGCTAACGTGGCCGAGACAGCGACGAGACTGATGTAAAGGGCCGTCTGTTTTGTGCCGATGGTTTTCCAGATGACCAGCATGTTCGGCAACGAGAGCGACGGGCCAGCAAGCAGCAGCGCCAGCGCGGGCCCCTCGGCCATCAGTCCCTGGGTGTATCCGAACAGCGAGCCGACGATCGGGACCTCCAGCAGCGTCGGCATGTAGAGGATCGCGCCGATGACCGATCCGAGACCGGCCGACAACACTGTCGTCTCGCCGAAGATCCCCTGTGTCAGCAGCCCAGGAGCAACTTTGTGGGCGACGAAGGTCTGTTCGCCGGCAGTGATCGTCTCCAGGGGGTTCATTCCCTGGGCGATGGCCGCGAGTCCGCCGATGATCCCGATGACGAACGTCCCGGCGATGAGCAGTGGGAAGATCGTCCGCGTGAAAAACCACGTTTCTTGGAGCCACTCCTCGATCTCGTCGCGATCGAAGTGCACATAGAGCAGGTATCCCAGCGCCACGAACAGTGGCGCGAGCAGCGGCGTCTTGACCGCCCAGGTTAGGAGGCCCGTCGCGGCGATTAGGAGGATCGCGACCTGAGTACCGAAGAACCCGCTCGTCACCCACAGTGGACGTTCGCGTTCGGCGACCGTCTGCCCGCCGTCGGTGGCAACGGCCTGTCCTTCCGGACTAGTCGTCTCGTCACTACTACCAAAGACGAGGGCCATCGTCAGGCCGATCCCGAAGGCCATCGTCACCGCGAAGAATGCCCGTGCGCCCCCGAGCGGGAGGCTGAGCGCACTCGCGGTGAAAACCACCGCCAGAACGTTGATCGCCGGTCCCGAGAAGAGGAAGGCGCTCGCGGGGCCAATCCCCGCTCCCTTCTTGTAGAGGCCTGCGAACATCGGGAGGATCGTACAACTACACACTGCCAGCGCCACACCGGCGACCGAGGCGATCGAATAGGCCTGCAGCTTCGGCGCATCGCCGCTAAGATACTTCGTGACGAAGTGATCGGACAACACCGCGGAAATCCCACCGGCAATGAAAAACGCCGGCACCAGACATGTGATGACGTGCAGTGTCAGGTACGACAACGTCTCGTCGAAGCCTGCCCGAAGTAACTGGACGAGGAGTTCGACTGGCGTCACGGTTCTACCTCCATTTCAAATTAATCTTAAACATTAGTCGCCATATACCTAATGGTTTCAAAATGTGTTGAAACAAATCACCAAGTTACGAACTGTCACGCCCAGGCGATTGCCGTCCTGGTGAGAAACGCTCCTGGAAAACCAATTTGCCTGATTTTGCCAAATGGCCTCGTAAACCAGAGCTGAACCACAGACTCCTGTCTCAGTCGTGTCAGCCACGGAAACCGACTGGAGTGCCCCATCGACCAGTCGGCTATTTCGGCCGCGTGATGCAGTACTTCGGTTGCTCCGTCACTCCCGTCGAACGGGAAGAGGAGGTCTTCGTACATGAGTGTGAGTCAGGCTGTATCTCTGAGATTCTCCATGGATCCCGTGAGTCCTTCGAGGCCGTCGATAACCTCGTCCATCTGCACGATAGGAATTCCGACGTACATCTTCTCATTATCCAGTTTGCCGGCTGACCGGCAGCCATAAGCAACAACCCCCCTGTCGTGCGGGCGAACTCCTCGCCGACCCGGTCGCTGATCACATCGTTGGTCCGATCCAATAGTTCGATCAACGCCTCCTCGGCCTGCCTGTATTCGCTGATCGTCTCGTTGTCCTCCATCTTCGATTGGACTTCGCGTGGTTCGATCTTGAGTTCCTCATCGAACCCGCCGCGCTGGAGGAGAATCTGTTTTCGTTGAGAGGCTTCTAGGAGTTGCTGTGCGGCTTCGTCCTTGTCGAGACGTTCGCTTGCCTCGCGGAACGTTCGATACTCTTCACAGTCCGCGATTGCGTCGATGAACGTGCACAGTTGTGCGTTGACGTCGGTAGTTTGGTGTACGCTATTGTATCTTTCTCTGTGGTCGCTTCTCGCCGGGTCGGCCGGGGATTTCTGCCCCGAGTGAGCGGAATTGTGCGTTTTACCGAGTGATACCACGAAATCGATCACCTGTCTTTTTGCTCACTTCAGTTCGATTTCGTCGAACAGCGCACGAACCCGCTGCTCGACCTCGTCTCGAATACCTCGTATGCGATCCGGATCTTTCCCGTCCGGGTCCTCGAGGTCCCAATCGCGGTTCTCCCCGGCCCATCCCGCCGGACAAACGTCTTTGGCCGAACAGCCCATCGTGATGACGTAATCGCTGTCGCGGGTCTCTTCGAAGGTAATTTCTCGAGGCCTTCGATCCGCGATATCAAAGCCTATCTCGGCCATCGTCTCGACGACCTCCTCGTGAACGTGCTCTGCCGGTCGGGTCCCACCCGTGACGATCGAGACCTCCTCTTCGAGACTCCGCGCTTCAAGCTCCCGCCTTGCAAAGGCGTAGGCCATCTGTGAGCGCCCGGCGTTTTGCACGCAGACGAATGCGACCCGAATCGAAGCCGAAGACTCCGTCATGGTTCAGTCGTCCTCAGTGACGGGATCCGGCTCATCATCCGTGGCACTCGCGGGTTTCGTGCTTCCGATTTGTCCGGTCGTGTGACCGCGCCAGTCGACGTTTCGCTGGAGCCACAGCGCGGCGTACACAAGCGAGAGTAGGACCGGGACTTCGATCAGCGGACCGATGACTGTCGTGAAAGCGACACCGGACCCGACACCGAAGACGGCGACCGCAACTGCGATGGCGAGTTCGAAGTTGTTCGAGGCCGCGGTGAACCCGATCGCGGTCGTCGTCGAGTAGTCCGCGCCGATCCGGTGCCCCATTGCGAAGCTCACGAAAAACATCACGACGAAGTAGATCGTCAGCGGGACCGCGATCAGGAGCACGTCAGTGGGTTGACCGACGATCCGCTCGCCTTGCATCGCGAACATGACGATCACGGTAAAGAGCAACGCCACGAGGGTCAACGGATCGATCTTTGGGACGAACTGCTCCTCGTACCACTCCTCACCCTTGGTGCGTGTCCCGACGAACCGCGAGAAAATGCCCGCGGCAAACGGAATTCCGAGGAAGATGGCGATCGCCTCGAACACCTGCATGGCGGTGATGTTGAACGCCGCGATCCCAGCGGTCAGCGTCTCTAGTCCGAGCACATCGGGCAGGAACAGGGCGAAGAAGGTGATGTACACCCCGTAGGTCAAGATCTGAAAGACGCTGTTAAAGGCGACCAGGCCAGCCGCGTACTCGCCCGACCCTTCTGCGAGGTCGTTCCAGACCAACACCATCGCGATGCATCGCGCCATCCCGATGAACACGAGTCCGAGGAAGAACTCCGGTCTGGCCGGCAGGCCCGGGACGATGCCGCCGAAGAAGATCAAAGCCAGCGCGACCATCAACGTCGGGCCGATCAGCCAGTTTTGGAGCAGGCTCAGACCCAGCACTTTCCACTGGGCGAACACCCGTGGCAACTGGTCGTAGTTGACCTTCGCCAGCGGTGGATACATCATCAGGATGAGGCCGATTGGCACGAGATGGAGATCCTGGATCGGCTGGGTCACTGAGGGTGCGACAAAGCCCAGGCCGACGCCGATTGCCATCGCACCGAAAATCCAGACTGAAAGGTACTTATCGAGAAAGTCCATGGACCGCGGGTCCCCACAGTCCGGACAATCACACTCCGGGCCATGTTCCTGGTCCACGTTACTCATCGTGATGCACCTCGTCTAAGGCATCGATGACTGCGGATGCAACCGGCGTCGCCTCGTAGTTGCGCCAGCGACCGTTCTTGCGCCGGTTGACGAGACCGGCCTCGCGAAGGTCAGAGAGGGCATGACTGATAGCACTCTCGCTTACGTCGACGACCGCATTGAGTTCACAGACACAGAGTTCGCCGTCCGCATCGGCGAGGACGCGTGCAAGACGATACCGGGTTTCGTTGCCCAGCGTCGAGAGCACTGCGAGGTCGGATTCCACCCGCTCGCTCCGGGCCGTCGACTGCAGCATATCCAGTTCCGAGAGGCGTGTCTCGACGTCTTCCACCCGGCATTCGTCGAGTTTGTCCTCAAGATATCGATGGATCCGCTCGGATTCCGTTGCCATATATTTATTTGAATGTTTCTTCAATTAATAGCTGTCGCTACCGAGCGAACTTGGCTAAGATATCTTCAGCCACCAACGAATGGCCTTAAGTGCCAGGAAAAGGATATCTGGCAGATGCGTAATTACCGTTGGATGAAATCCGTACCATTCAATTATAAGCAATTGTAGATGGATAATGAACATCTCTGGCCACCCTTCAGCCTCGCAAGACGTGGCTGAGGAGACTGCACAGGGGGCCATTTTGACGCGGATGTAAGACATCTCGAACCGCCGACAGAATCGACGGTTTCGGACGTTGCAAAGTGGGCTTACCAATGGCTTAAATCTGGAATGGATGCACTTCCCAAGGAGTTCCGCGATCCCCTGGTAACGTTGCGAGACATGGACTGGGTTGGGGTGAAAACGATTCGGTCCGAATACACGCGGTTGTCCCGGGGACCGACGAATCAGCTATCCCCAGATCCACCGTACGAATCCCTTTACCGGGAAAACACGATCTACGGCTCGACGACGACGAACACCCGAAAGTCGTATCTCCAGACGGGATTAGATCTCACGGACGAGGAGGACCGTGAACCATTGGACCTTCTCGGTATCGAACTGCAGTTCCTCGGTGAACTGCGGTCAAGAGAGGCAGAGGGGGACGAAGAGAGTCGGCCCCAGTTACAGGCGTTTCTCGAAGAGCATGTGGCACACTGGTTCGACGATTTCGAAGCCGCCATTCAGGAAAACGAGCCCCACGAATTCTCCGAGGCCATCGTTCGACTGACCGGTGCACTCCTGGGGAACGAAGCCGTCCGACTTGATGTCGACTGGCAACGTGGGTAATTACCTCAGAGAGGAAGCCTTCCGAGCGGGTGTCCAAGATTGACGGAAATCAAGGTTTGACTTCGATCGACGCCTGTTCACAATGAAGTTATTAGAATAACCCTTCATCTGCCCCGATATATATTAGGAATGCTTTCGTGAGTCAACGTAGCCGTGGCGAGTACCCTGTTGCCAGTCGTTGCGGTCATTCTCATCACGGGATTGCTGGTTCAATTACTGGCGCATCGATTTCGGATTCCCAGCGTCGTCTTTTTTCTCCTCATTGGGTTAATTTTGGGGCCGGAAGGTGTCGGACTTGTAACCCTTAATACGTTCGGGGAGGGTCTGGAAACGATCGTTGGTATCAGCGTCGCAATTATCGTGTTTGACGGTGCCTTCCAGCTCCGGGCCGACCACATCCGCGAAGCTTCCACCACCTCGCTCCGTTTGGTGACGATTGGGTCGGTTATGATGTTCCTCGGAACCGCCGCGGCCGTTCGACTGTTGGAGGGGGTTACGTGGGAGATTGCGCTGATTATCGGTGCCTTGCTGATTGCGACCGGCCCAACTGTCATTACGCCGATTCTGGAGGTCGTTCGAGTGAGAGAACATGTTGCAGCAGCCCTTGAAACGGAAGGGATCATCAACGACGTGACCGCAGCGATCGCAGCCGTTGTGATTTTCGACGTCTTGCTTCTCGATGATCTCGGCCTCCAGGCGACCGTGTTATCGTTTCTCCAGCGAATCAGTATCGGCGTCGCCGCGGGTCTCCTCGCCACAGTCCTCATTTTTCTCCTCCTCAGATATCAAATAGCTCCTAGAGAAAGTCAGCAGGCGGCCCGATTCCTACTTTTGAGTGCAGCCATTGGCTCCTTCGCAGTTGCCGAAATATTTGCAGCGGAGGCCGGTATTGCTGCTGCAGCGACGGCCGGACTTGCCGTGGGTAATCTTGACCTCTATTATCGGGAAACGATGGAAGAGTTCGGTCGGGACGTGACCCTCATTGCTCTCGGATTCGTCTTCATTTCCCTCGCTGCACTCATCAATTTTGAGGCCGTGATCGGATTGGGGGTTGGCGGACTGTTACTCGTCGCTACCGTTATGTTCCTCATTAGACCAGTTATTGCCTGGGTTGCGACCTGGGGGGTTGAGCGGTTTGACAGGTCAGAACGCCTCTTCCTGGCAGCCATCGGTCCCCGCGGGATCATCCCGGCAAGTGTGGCGACGCTGTTCGCAATCGAACTCGAGCTTGCGGGGAACATTTCAGCGGCACAGACCTTGCTCGGCACCGTATTCATCGTGATCCTCGCCACGGATATCATCGAGGCAGGATTTGCACGACAGATCGCTGACCTACTCGGAGTAACACCAATGCGTATGTTAATCGTCGGCGGGGGCCGAGTTGGCATGGCCCTTGCCAATCGACTGGAGAATAGTGGTGAGTTCGTCGTCATCGTCGAACGAGACGAGGAACAGAAATTGCAAGCCGAAAACAAGGGTTTCACAGCCTTCCTTGGCGACGGGACGAACAATACGGTCCTACAGGAGGCAGGAATTAAAGATGCAAAGGCCGTCATCGCTGCAACCGGGAAAGACGACATCAATCTGCTGATTGCTCAGATTGCCAAGACGAAATTCGGTATCGAGGACCTGTATGCGAAGGTAAACGAACCGGAGAACGATTTAGCCTTCGAATCCTTAGAGGTAAAGGCAGTCAATGCTCCGGATGCGACTGCCTTTGCCATCGAAAACGAGATCGAGCGACACGAACTTGCAAACTGGATTTACAATCCGGAGGACGCCCACGCCGTGCAAGAAGCCGTTGTCACCTCGGACCACATCGGTGGACATTCGATACGGGAACTCGCAGACGAAATTCCGGATTCGTGTTTGATTATCGAGATCGGTGAGGACGCGAACGCCCATGTCCCCACTGCGGACGAGGTGATCGAAACCGGTGACAAAGTTACATTTCTTGGAGACTCAACTGCCGTGCAAAGGGCCGTCAAGCTGTTTCATCCACATACATAGGCCATTTGTGCCATTCGTATCCCCGACGTTTATAAAGCAGACGCCGAAACCAGTCGCGCTTGATATCATTGGATCTGCTATCTAAATCGATAATGCAGGTGTCACCCGGTGTCTCTCCACCAGACGATGGGGCCTCATCGGACTTGGGGTTATAGCCGCGGTCGGCCAACTTGGCTGAAGTGACATTTTATACGGAGTTTCAAACAAAACGAGAAGCAATCTCGTACTAATTGGAGAAACAAAGAACGAAGTCACGGAAGGTGGAGCTAACTTGGGTTTCACTCAGTTATTTTAAAAGCAAAGTGATGGGCAGGCAGCGGACGTATTGGATGGTTATCGAGATACGAGAGATGTGGTTTGCACTCGAATCCGTGGCCATCCTTTTCGGTTTCGAAGAGTGTCGGATATATATCGATGAAATGATATCCCGGCCCACCGGATACTGGAAGATTCAGATGTACTATTCCATCTTCCCCATTGTCGCAGTTCCCGCAAAAGTAGCCGAGCATCTTGTTGTCGTATACAACGAAGTTAGCATTCTCGTAGAGAGTCCACCCCGTCCCACTGATTTTAATGTCAATCTCAGTGTCCTGGGGACCGGATGTTGGAGAAAACTCCGTGATTTTTGGTTGCATAATAAACCCGGTCACGGCAACTGATTCTCCGCTAACTTCGGCGACGATAGGCCTTGTAGCGCCTCGATCCGGAGGGATTTCCACCTCCTTCTCAAAGGTCCCATCGTCGTCAGTTTCCACCGTTGGGAGTTTGTCTGGCTGCGGTTTTGGGGTAATTGTTTTACCGTTTATTCGCTTTCCGTCGTGGCGGTGCCAGACGAGGTTGACCGACTTGTTTTCGGGAAAACGCTTACCGCTGATCATTGCCTCAGTCCCGGGGGGTCCCGAATTTGGCGCAATCGTGAGAGTGGCTTCCGTATCGCGATCGATCGATGGATAATGGACCGAAAGGGGCTCTTCCGGAATGAGTTCGTCACTCCAGGCAGCGGCGGGTTCGGTTTCTGGTTCGGTGACCGTCACCTCCCACTCGTTTTGCGTCTCGCTTCCAACTGGTCCAAAATCAGATTGGGTCCGCGATTGGAGAAATGGAACGCCCTTATATCCTCGCCAAACAAGGATATCGTGTTTTCCTGGAGGTCCGACCGCTCGAACTGAAGCGGTTGCCGTTCCATTGTTTTTCACACCAGTCATGATGCCGACCAATCCCAGATCCCACGATACTTGGAAATTATTTCGAGCCGGATTGGGCCCGATACCGTAGCCTTTGACGGTAAAGAACTCGCCGAGTTCGGCGTTGTCATTAACTAATTCAAAATGTGGGAAGATTTCAAATTCGGCATTCGCAACGGTCGATCCGTTATTTCTGATGGCAATCGGATGAGTAGATCCGTAATCCTCCGGAATCTCAATCGTCTCTTCGAACGTACCACTATCATCAGTTTTCACGTCCGTAAGCGTCACCTCTTTCGGTTGATAATGGGGCCCCTTGATTTCGTTGGCTTGGATAACTCCCCAATTGCCGACAACCGTTTTCCAGACGACTGCGAGTTCAGCGTTCGATGGTAACTGCAATCCACGTATGGTGACTGTGTCTCCGACGTGACCTTCCGTATCGCCCAAAACGAGATCTCCCGACTGGGATTCGTTGTCAGATCCACGTTGATTCAGTGTTTCTCGTAAATCGGTCGAGATGCCTTCTTCCAGTACCATTGGCTGATCGTATCCGAGGTTCTTGGCTTGAACCCATTGCTTCCCGGGTTCAATTTTCAGATTTTTAAAAGCCGGCAACCGTTCCGGCACGAACTCCATCGCGTCGATCATCATTCAGATAGATGTCCTATGTATCGAGATTGTCAAAATCTCCGAATCGCGTTCCCAAAAATTGCTTCTCATTGCTGTGTTTGCCCAGGCGGGGCCAATGAACTCAGGAAAACCGGGCTAATTCAGTTGGTAGGGCCACACCCAGAAAACACCTATTTTCCCATCAGCATTTACGCGAGTATGTATCAGGAGGCTGGATTTTTCACATATATCCAAGGGCTTCGAGGTCCTTTTTCGCCTCCTCGCTAACGGTTTGACTTCCTTCCGTCGCGATGTCCCGGTCTGTAAACGCTGTAAAGACCTCTTCGACGGTTTCACCCCCGTCTCCGCTAACGTAGGCCTCTTGCGCATTCGGAATTGTCACCGCAGTCGAATAAGAATCTCGCCAGCACATCTTTTTTCGAACGCCTTTCTCCGCTTTTTCGTATACGGCAAACGCGTCGCCGTTAAATCGCCAGGTGTCTGACAAGTGATTACCGGCGCGTTTCTCCATCGGCTTTTCCAGTCCATGCGACGATGCTACCACGGTGTCATCGGCGACGAATCCGGTTTCGGGTTCAATAGTTCCGTCTACGGTTTCCGAAACCACCTCTGGGAAGGCACTGATTGCTGCGAGGTCGTCGACAACAGTCCCATCCTCACCTTCCATATCCGGATATTTCACCATCAGCGGAACGTGTAATAGGATTTCGTGAAGTCCTGACAGGTGAGCCGGAATCCGCATGTCGGGACGCACTCTAGAGGGTTCCCCGAACCCTTCGCCGTGGTCTGCAGTGATAACGACTAAGGTATTCTCTAATTCGTCCCTGTCCCGGAGCGTTTCCAATAGGCGGTTGATCTCGGCATCCATATAGTGAATGCCGCCGTCATAGAGGCTCGCAAGCGCCTCCCGTTGCCACCATGGACGATTACCTCCGTTAAACTCCCAGACCTGATCGTCCATGTCGGTTTGCAAGGAGCGAATTGTTTGCCCGCCCCAGAGATCGTGTTCGGATGGAGGTTCGTAAGGGAAGTGGGAATCGAGGTAATTGATACATCCGGCCCAGGGGCCAGATTGATCGTCGATCCACGACAGGATTTGATCAGTATAAAACGCGCCCGGCGTATCTGCCATCTCCCAATCATCGGGAAGGAGTCCGGGATGTGTCCACGCGAGATATGTCGTTAGGCCGTTTACGAACGCTTTGAAAGGTTTCTCAGCGTCGAGACTATCACGAACTAACCCGAGCGAGTAGTCACGCCCCTGCCGGGAGGCAAACAGATGATAGGGCCTGTTTGGGTCGTTCGCTTCGGGATATGGGGAGGCCTGCTTCCCGACGACCGTTTGAAAGGCGTCTTTCATTCCCACGTCTTTGTTGACGAGCCAGGTATTTTCAGAAAAGACGCCGGTGGAATAGTCGTGTTCGGCTTCCAAATCTTCCCAAATGGTCGTCCCAGGTTGGAGGCCGTCGCCGAGGTCCGTAACGCCGTGTTCCACCACCTCTAAACCCGTAAAAATGCTGGCGTGACTTGGCAAACTCCAAACACCAGGTGATCGAGCCTGGGTGTAGGTTATCGCTTCGTCGGCGAAGGTCTCTAACGTCGGCGTCGTCTCGTTCTCGTGCCCCAGCAGTGAGGTGTTCCTGGCTCGCACCCCATCCATGACGATGAGCAATACATTGGGCTTTGCTCCATCATTACCCGTCATGGTCCAAGTCCCCCGTCATTGAGCCAAGCACAGGGCTTCTTATGTCCTTGGACACTCCTATCCGTCACACGCGGGTAGGTCCTCATTGCTGTATGTGTCGAGGAGCGAACGATTGGAATAAGGTAACCTCAATAATGCATATATTTTTAGGCCAAGTTTCAACGAGACGCACTTTAAAAAACTAAGGTCGCCGTCTGGAAATGCGTCCTATCGGAGCGGCGAGAAATATACCCCGGATCGATATCCAGCACGTCGGCCACTCGAAAGTCGGCGTCGCCCATCAATCGGATAGCATTTTTTGCTGGAATGTTTCTGTGGCTCAGGGCAATTCCCTATATTCCTGCCGTGACATCCAAACGTTCTAACATCCGTCCTTATTCCGCTCCGATCTCATATACGATTATTTAGAGTTTTATGCACGTAACTAGCAGGCTGACCGGTCTATCCGGGGGATATACGGGCAAAGTGGGATTGATTTTACGCGTTTCTATACTAATATGATATCATTCGAGTATCCGTTATTGATGATACGGTTTGGGACTGCTGCTGAATAGAGAGCATGGGCGTTGTTTAGACGGGTGATTTCACGGGTTAGATTTCTCAATGAAGCGTTCGATGTTTCAAACCGCACATTTCATGACAAATTCATGGAATTGACCGAACCAGGTTCTTGCCCATAACGTAGCATAGTACTAATGATATAAACCGAAAAACACCGCTTCAGCGTTTGAAAAATGATGATACTGGCGATCCGTAATCAACAGATTTTGTGTATATCCCATCAAATCTTTCACT
>NZ_JAZKRK010000021.1:0-37655 GCF_036626455.1 Halodesulfurarchaeum sp.
ACTCATAGGGTTCGTCATCGCCGGGTGCCTACGCCGGCTCGGCCCGGTGGATCGTCATCGGCCGGTCGGGACTTCAACCCGGAGGAAAAAACAAACTCCGGTCTGCTGCGCGGTTCGAAAGTGATGGACTCTTTACGCCTCGTCACGCCCGTTTGACTATGAGCGAGGACACCAAGGACAACGTCGTTCCGGGGTCGGACGCCGACCTGGAGGGGCCCGATGTCAGGGGCTATGACTTCCGGGGCGAGTTCGACGTGGGCGATCTGCTCGATAGCTATGCGACGACCGGGTTCCAGGCGAGTGCCGTCTCGGAGGCCATCGACCTGATCGAACAAATGCGCGAAGCCGACGCCACGATCTACCTCACGCTGACGTCGAACATCGTCTCCTCCGGGCTTCGGGAGGTCGTCGCTGCGATGGTTCGGGAGGGCCTGATCGATGTCTTGATCACCACCTCCGGGTCGATTACCGAGGACATCATCAAGTCCGAAAAGCCGTTCAAGATGGGCGAGTGGGAAGTCGACGATATCGCGATGCGCGAGGAGGGAATCAACAGACTCGGGAACATCTTCGTCCCGTCGGACCGTTATGTCTGGCTCGAATCCTATCTCAACGACTTCTTCCCCGACTTCTTCGCCGAACAGAAGCTCCGAACCCCGACTGCCTTCTCCCGCGAGATCGGAAAGCGGCTGGAAGACGAGGACTCGGTATTGGTCCAGGCCGCCGAAAACGAGGTGCCCGTATACTGCCCTGCGCTCGTGGACGCGGAGGTCGGCAACTTCCTCTATTACTACCGTCAGAACGAGGACCCCGAGGTTGGCATCGAGATTCTCGAAGATTACGACGCCCTCATCGATGAGGGGCTGCTGGCTGAAGAGACCGGCCTGGTCGTTCTCGGGGGTGGCGTTCCGAAACACCAGGCGATCATGACCAACCTCTTCCGCGGGGGCGCTGACTATGCAGTCTACGTCTCGACTGGAATGGAGGGCGATGGGTCACTCTCCGGTGCCCCACCGAAAGAAGCCGTCTCCTGGGGGAAGATCAAGGACGGCGAAAAGAACCACACGCTGATCGAAGCCGAAGCCACGCTTGTCCTCCCGCTCATTGTCGCCGGTGTTCTCGAGGACCTCTAACTCACCAGAACGGGTCCGAACAGTCGAAGACGACGCCGTGGGTAGGGCAGATGTACTTGCAGTGACGGCTGTAGAGCGGGCGGTCACACGTCGGGCAGGTCGGGACGTTCTCCATGACAGATAGTGGGTGGATGCACAGCGGAGACGACGAGATTCGGGAAGCAGGTCCCGGATCAGGCCAGGTCGTTGATCCAGCTCAGCGCAGCCATCGCCGCCGGGAAGCCGACAGTCGGGATCGAGAGGATCGCGACCTGCCGCATCGCCGCCGGATCGACGCCGTCGTCCAGTCCCCGTCTGACGTGTGAATGGACCGCTCCTTCCGACTGGGCCCCGATCGAAATGGCCAGTTTTACGAGTCGCTTCTGTTCGCCAGCGAGTGGGCCAGCTTCGGCAGTGGCCTCCCCCAGGTCCGAGTAGGCCGCCCAGACGTCCGGATGCTCCCGAGCAAACTGTCGTGGCGTCGAGGGCATTTCTTCGATGGGATCCTCGTCGTTTGACATGTGTGCGTGACACTATGTCACGAAGTCACAAATAACCGAGTGTTGGGGAACCCGCACTCTGCCTAGAGCCCGGTCGGTTCGTCGATGAACATCGTCTCCGGACCCCATTCCGCAACCAACTCCGCCAGGGCCGCGACCCCGAACGTCTCGGTCGCGTAGTGCCCGCCAAGGAACACGTTCACGCCGGACTCCTTGGCCATGTGGTAGAGTTTGCCCTCTCCTTCGCCTGTGATGAACGCATCCACGTCTGTGGCGGCCGCTTCGTCCATCCAGTCCGTCCCGCTGCCGGTCACGATGGCGACAGTTTCGATCTGATCGGTCCCGAACTCCAACAACTGGACCCCTTCGCCAGCATGTTCGAGTTCGGCTTCGAGCGTCGATTGGAGCTCGCTCGGCGTCATCGGTGTCGGTAACCATCCCTTCTGTCCGATCGTAACCGGTCCCAGCTCACCGAAGGGAGACCGGTTCCCCATGTTGAGACGATTGGCCAGCCCGGAAGCATTACCAAACGACTGGTGGCCATCGAGCGGGAGATGAGCGGCATATAGGTCGATCTCGTTTTCGACCAACGCCGCGATTCGATCGTATGTCCGCCCCGTTACCCGCTCGATGCCACTCCACGAGAGGCCGTGATGGACGACCAGAACATCGGCTCCCCAGTCGGCTGCGGCCTCAATTGTCGAGACCACCCCGTCCACCGCGAACGCGACACGGTCGGCCGAACCGCTAGTGGCCCCGATCTGGAGCCCGTTTGCACTCGCGTCGACATCCGCATACGCGTCGGTATCCAATTCCTCGTCGAGTCGGTCGAAAAGGACTGCCTTTTGCATGCGCCAGGCTTCACAAGCCGAATACAAAGAGTCGGGGGTCACCGAATGGCTGTCGAGCGAAATACAGCCGTCCGAAGGAGTTTCGCGGCGAGAGTCGCAGCCTGTCCGTCGTCCCGATCGTTGACCTCGACCACGTCAAAGCCGTCCATAGCGGGCGCAACGGTCCTGACGACGTCACGAAGGGCCCGTGCGGAAAGGCCGTAGGGCTCTTTCGTTCCTGTTCCGGGTGCGACCCCTGGGTCGGCGGCATCAATGTCGACGCTGAGATACACCGATTCGTCCGCGAAGTCGGGCGTCCATTCCGCAACCGCATCCGGTGAAACGACGGTCACATCAGCAGCCGCTGCTCGTTCCCATTCAGTTTCGCTTCCGGCGCGGGCCCCGAGGATGACTGCCCGATCAGCAACGTCCAGGGCGTGACGGGTCACGGTGGCATGGCTCCAAACGTTTCCGGCTAGTTCCGCCCGCAGATCGAGATGGGCATCGAGCGTGACGAACACGTCCGGTTCGACGGCCTCGACGCCGGCGACCGTCACGGTGTGTTCCCCGCCCAAGAGCAACGGAATCGAGTCTTCGTAGCGGATGTCCCCGAGAATACCGGAGAGGTAGTCCAGATACTCGCGGGCGTCATCCCAGGCAGTAATGTCACCGTAGTCGTGAACCGAACACGCAGTAAAGTGCTGCTCCGTGTGGTGGTCGTAATCCTCGAATCCCTGGGCGAAGTGGCGGATCCGGTCGGGACCAAAACGGGTCCCCGGCTGAAAGCTCGTCGAGACGTCAAGTGGGGTCCCGACGATCACGAAATCGGCCTCGGACCGATCCGTGTTCGCGCCCGGGAACATTACACGATCTTGCGCTTGCCTTCGTATTCCAGGTACTCGATCTCGTCGTCGGGGGCCATGGACTCGTCCTCGGGAATCCGCATCGTGAACGTCTCGTAGGTATCGAGGTCCATGATTTGGGCGTCGTTGCCGTCGACCGAGACGACCTGGCCCTGCTGGCGTTCGATAATCGGGACCCAAATCTTCTGGTCGACCGGTTGGGAGAACGAGCGTTTCCGATCATCAAAGACGCCTCGACCTTCGACCCGAGCCTTTGCGCTCCCGTGCTTGCCCGGCTTGGCCGTACTGTACGCCGTGATTTTGCAGGGGACGTCGTCCATCATGACGTAGTTTCCTTCCTGAAGATCACGAACTTCATTCTGCTCTTTGGGCATATCGCGGGTTTTTCGCTTGCGGGCTATAAACAGTTTGGAACGGCACGTCCAGCAACTCCCTCTCGTGGAGAATGCCCACGACGCCGAATCTTACCCATCTTTGTCCCAGGGTAGACCATAAAACTTCCCCAATGCCTACTATTAAAACCTGAACGCTGCCTAGATCAGGTGATGAACGGGCTAACCCAGGACTGGTGGCCGGACCAGTTGCGCGTTGAGATACTCGACCAGAATACACAAGACGTCGATCCGTATGGGGCGGATTTCGACTACGCCGAGGAGTTCCAAAAACTCGACTACGAGAGCGTCAAAGCAGATATCGAAGCGGTGATGACGGACTCGAAGGAGTGGTGGCCTGCTGACTACGGCCACTACGGGCCATTCTTCATCCGGATGGCGTGGCACAGTGCCGGCACGTACCGGACCTTCGACGGCCGGGGAGGGGCGGCCGGTGGTCGACAGCGCCTCCCGCCACTCGACAGTTGGCCCGACAACGTCAACCTCGATAAGGCCCGACGCCTCCTCTGGCCGGTCAAGCAAAAATACGGCCGCACGCTATCGTGGGGAGACCTGATCGTTCTGGCCGGAAATGTCGCCCTCGAATCGATGGGATTCGAGACGTTCGGGTTTGCCGGCGGACGCGAAGACGATCACAAGCCAGACGAGGCCGTCGACTGGGGGCCAGAAGAGGAGTGGGAAGCGAGCGCCGAGGAGCGCTTCGACGAGGACGGGAGCCTCAAGTGGCCGCTGGGCAACACCGTGATGGGACTCATTTACGTGAACCCCGAGGGGCCGAATGGGGAGCCAGATACGGAGGCTTCGGCCCGGAACATTCGAGAATCGTTCGGGCAAATGGCGATGAACGACGAGGAGACGGTCGCGCTGATCGCCGGCGGACACACCTTCGGGAAGGTCCACGGTGCCGACGACCCCGACGAGCACATGGGTCCAGAGCCAGCGGCGGCACCCATGGAGAAGCAGAACATGGGCTGGGAGAACGACTACGGCGAGGGCAAGGGCCCCGACACAATTTCGAGTGGTATCGAGGGGCCCTGGAACACCACGCCGACCCAGTGGGACATGAGCTACATCGACAATCTGCTTGAATACCAATGGTGGCCCGAGAAAGGGCCCGGGGGTGCATGGCAGTGGACCACACAGAGCGGCGAACTGGACGAGGCCGCACCGGGCGTCGCTGACCCGTCTGAGAAGGAGGACGTGATGATGCTGACGACTGACGTCGCGCTGAAGCGGGATCCCGACTACCGGGAGGTTCTCGAACACTTCCAGGAAGACCCATCGGCGTTCCAAGAGGCCTTCGCGAAGGCGTGGTACAAGTTGATTCATCGGGACATGGGGCCACCGGAGCGGTTCCTCGGCCCCGAAGTCCCGGACGAGGTGATGATCTGGCAGGATCCAGTCCCGGATGTCGAGTACGAGTTGATCAGGGACGAGGACGTCGCCGAACTCAAGACGAGCGTTCTGGAGTCGGATCTCTCCGTTCCGGAACTCGTCAAGACCGCCTGGGCCGCTGCCTCGACCTTCCGCGACAGCGACAAGCGGGGCGGGGCAAACGGGGCCCGAATCCGGCTCGAACCGCAGCGGAGCTGGGAAGTGAACGAGCCGGCACAGCTCGAAACCGTGCTGGAGACGCTTGCAGATATTCAGGCGGATTTCAATAGCGCGCAGTCCGACGGAACGAAGATTTCCCTTGCCGATCTCATCGTCCTGGCTGGGAACGCGGCAATCGAACAGGCAGCAGCGGACGCCGGGTACGACGTGACCGTGCCGTTCGAACCGGGCCGAACGGATGCCTCCCAGGAGCAAACCGACGTCGACTCATTCGAGGCGCTCAAGCCGGCGGCGGACGGCTTCCGGAACTATCTCGGAGGGGACGCTGAGCGGATGGCGGAGGAAATGTTGATTGACCGGGCAGACCTTCTCTCGCTCTCGGCACCGGAGATGACGGTGCTGGTCGGCGGCATGCGGGCGCTCGAGGCGAACTACGAACAGTCCGACCTGGGCGTCTTCACCGACCGACCGGGCACGTTAACCAACGATTTCTTCGTGAACCTGCTCGACAACGGGACGGAGTGGGAAGCGGTCGATGACCTCGACAATCACTTCGAGGGCCGGGATCGCGACACGGGCGAGGTCCTGTGGGAGGGGTCACGTGTGGATCTGGTCTTCGGCGCGAACGCCAGGCTCCGTGCGATCGCTGAGGTGTACGGTGCCGATGACGCGGAAGCGAAGTTTGTCCATGACTTCGTGGAGACGTGGTCGAAGGTGATGCAACTCGATCGCTTCGACCTCGACTGAACCCAAGGCTGTCTCGGCCGAGGAGAGAGGACGGACTCGATTGACTCTCATCGGGTTCGTGAATTGCCACGCTGGTCCATGGGATAGTCCGGTCTGTGGTTCAGTTCAAAAACGAGCGCAACCGAGACAACCCGTCCTTCAGCTCCGTCGTCGGAAGCCCGAAGCCGATCCGAAAGTACTCGTCGAACCCGAACGCGGCACCGGGAGCCAGCACGACGGATTGCTCCTCGACGAACGCCCGGCAGAACGACTCGGAACCCGCAAACCCAGGTGGGACTTCCACGAACCCGTTGACCCCGACCGGATCGTACCAGGAAAGTCCCTGTTCCTCGAGGAACGATCGAACGATCTCCCGGTTCCGCTTTGCAAGTGTCTGGTTTTCGGAAAGGATGCCTGCTTCCTGCTCGCCGAGGGCCTGTTTGGCCACGTGCTGGCCGATCTTCGAGGGCGAGATGGTGGTGTAGTCTTTCCACTCCCAGGCTGCTTCGACGACGTGTTCTGGCCCAGCCAACCACCCGAACCGGAGGCCAGCAAGCCCGTACGCTTTCGTGAGCCCGGCAGTGCTGATTCCATGCGGGCCCAGTGACGCGACCGGTGGGTTCGGATCCGGATCGAGGAGCCGGTAGACCTCGTCTGCGTGGAGGAAGGCGTCGTTGTCCGCCGCGATGTCGTAAAGCGCCGTGACCGTCTCGGGGTCGTGGTAGCGCCCAGTGGGATTATTGGGATTGTTGAAGACGATAAGGGTGGTCTCAGGTCGGACCGCATCGGCCACCGCATCGACGTCGAGTGTCCAGTCCGGCGGTTCGAGGTTAACCCGAGTCACGGAGGCGATGGTTTCGGAAACTGTATGCAACGCCTGGTAGGTCGGGGTCACGACGACGGCGTGATCGTCCCGGTTTAGCAGGGACCGGTAGAGCGTGTAATTGGCCTCCTGGGTGCCCACCGTAAGAAGCACCTCGTCTCGGCTTCGACCGTATCGCTCCCCAATTCGGGCCCGCAATTCGGGGTCCCCATTGGTTGGAATAACGTAGCCGAGACGACCCGGGTCGAGATCGAAGCGATCGGCCGCCAGGCTCCGAATTCCCGACTCTGC
Organism: Halodesulfurarchaeum sp.; assembly: GCF_036626455.1. Taxonomy (NCBI): domain Archaea; kingdom Methanobacteriati; phylum Methanobacteriota; class Halobacteria; order Halobacteriales; family Halobacteriaceae; genus Halodesulfurarchaeum; species Halodesulfurarchaeum sp. The sequence goes on from NZ_JAZKRK010000021.1 coordinate 7,092, forward strand.
GAGCATGATGTCGGCCTCATGTTCGTATTCGGCGAAGAAGCGTTCGAGTTCGAACGGCGGAACGTCCATACCCGAAATTCGGGCGGGGGAACTTAGTTCTCCCCGGAATCGCCGCCTGTCTGCCGGTGCCCCTGGCGCTCGCCGAGGTACTGGTCTGTCATCTGGGGGGCGGTCCGGATCCCCTCCCGCCGGGTGAAACTCCGGACAAGCCAGATGCCTGCCCCGAGCGTGAGTCCCACGCCCGCCCAAACGGCGGGGAACGCCGATTCGACGTATAGGAGAGCCGTCGTTGGAATCCCGGCAGCCAGGAGCATGCCGAGGACGAGTCGTTTGGTCAACTGTTCGATCACGTCGTCACTGTCTTGGACTTCCGCCTGGACAGTAAGTGACTCACGTTCGACCCGGTCGAGGGCGCTTTCGAGTTTGGGTGGAATGTCGATAGAGGCCTTTGCGGCCGCCTCGAGATCGTCGCGGGTGTCCGAGAGAACCTTCCTGACCGAGTCCTCACGGTACCCTTCCTCTGTGAGATACGCCGAGGCAACCTCGATGAAGTCGAATTCTCGATCCAGAGTCACACAGACCCCTTCCACGATGGTCGCCAGGCGCATCACCAACGCGAGGTTCTCCGGGAGTCTGAAGGGGAACTCGTAGATTGTGTCTTCGACCTGCTCCAGGATCTCCTGCACTCGATAGGTCTCGATTTGCTCGCCGCGAGCGTCTTGGATAGCCAGTTCCATCACTTCGGCCATCGTCTGCCGGTCGGCGTCAGGTGACAGTGTTCCCATCGCGGTGAGAACGTCGAGAATCTCGTCGATGTCCTGATTGGCAACGGCGAGATAGAAATCGACGATCTTGTCTTGAATGTAGGGTTCGACCCGGCCGCTCATGCCAAAGTCATAAAAGACGATCGTGCCGTCTTCCTGAACCGCAAGATTCCCCGGATGGGGATCGGCGTGGTAGACACCATCGTCAGTAATCATCTCCAGATACGTTCGAGTGAGGGTTTCCGCGACCTGACTCCGATCGATGCCCTGCTCGTCGAGGGCTTCGACGTCAGTAATCTTGGTCCCGGGAACGTATTCCATCGTGAGAACCCGGCTGCTGGAGTGGGACTCGATGGCTTCCGGCATGATCATCCGTGAATCGTCACTGAAATTGCTCCGGATCTCCTGTAACATCCGCCGCTCGCGATCGTAGTCCATCTCCTCCCGGATCGTCTTCCCGAACTCGTCCGCGAGGTTTTGAAGCGAAAATGATCGGGCCTCGTCGGCAAAATATAGGAGGAGCGGGAGCGCCCAATGGATCGCCGTGAGGTCCGCCTCGACAAGCCCATCAATGCCGGGCCGTCTGACTTTCACGGCGACGGGCTGACCGTCAATTTTCCCCCGGTAGACCTGACCCAGACTCGCTCCGCTAATCGCATCGGTATCGAATTCGGCAAAGTGCTCCTCCACCGGCCCGAGTTCCGATTCGAGGACTTGCCTGGCCTCGGACCAGGGCGCCGGGGGAACTTTATCCTGAAGTTGGCTGAGGACGCTGATATACTCCGGCGGCAAGACGTCCGGCCTCGTCGAAAGGATCTGTCCGAACTTGATGAATGTCGGTCCGAGCGTGAGCAACGAATCCAGGAGTTGTTGGGCACGGTCACGACGTTGGCCCGAATCGATCGACCGGGAACTGCCAAAGAGGAGAAACCGGCGCCGGTCCCTGAGCCATATCACCAACAGTGGCAGGAAGTGGTACGCAACTACCACGAACCGCCAATACGAGCGAAGTCGCCCCATGACTATCCCTCGATCGGAATCGATCGCCCAGCGCCCGTTCCCCTGGGGACATCGAGGGTCAGGACCCCTCGGTCCAACATGGCACTTGCGTCCGCGGGATTCGCATCAGGTGGCATCGGAATGGTCGCTTCGAGAACCATCGACCGAGTATCGGTGTGATATTCGAAGCCCTCGGGGACCGACTTCTGCCGCTGGGCCTCGATTTTGAGTGCAGTTTCGGTTGCCGCCACTGAAAGACCCTCCTCGTCAACTCCAGGCACATCGAGGATCAATCGGTAGGCTGCCTCCGATTCGAGTAAATCTGCGAAGACGGCGTCCGGGAGCGACGAAAGCGCCTCGCGTAACGGATCAGTAGCCATATTCCACAATTGGGGGCCAAGGGCCTAAATGCCAGTGGTAGCGGCCATCCCCTTCCGGCTTTGTGGCGACTACTCCAGGAAGGCCTCACTGGCCGGCGCGAACTCGATAGTGGTGCCCAGGCCCGCTTCGCGGGCCCGTTCGTAGAGCAGGAACGCCCCGGCGGTCGTTTCGATACCGGTTCCACCGCTGTCGAAGACGGTTATCTGATCGGCGGTTGTCCGCCCGGGAGCCTCCCCGGCGACTACCGCGCCGAGTTCCGCGTGCACGTGGTCGGCCTCGATGACTCCCGCCTTGAGGGCGTTGAGAAACGACCCGGCGTCCTGCAGGACCCGGGCTTCGAGGTCTGGAACGTAGACGGACCGCTCGAGAGTCGTTGCATCGAGCTCGTATTTGTTCGGATCGTACTGTCCCATCGCCGTTACATGGGTTCCAGGCTCGAGGTCAGAGCCATCAAAGACAGGATCGCTGGCATCCGTGGCTGTGATCACGATGTCCGCCCCATCGAGAGCGGCGGCCGGGCTCGACACGGGAGTTATCGGCGCCTCGGTCGTGTCAGTCATTGTTTCTGCAAACGCCTCGCGAGAGGTGTCTGTAGGGGAATAGACCCGGACCTCGGACAGGTCACGAACGGTTGCGGTCGCCCGGAGTTGCGCTTTGGCCTGGGTCTGGCTACCAAAGATCGCGAGCACGCTTGCATCGTCCCTGGCCAGGGAGTCAACTCCCACAGCACCGGTCGCCCCGGTCTTGAACGGGTTCATGCTCGCGCCGTCGACAATCGTCAGCAGTTCGCCTGACTCGGCGTCGAAAAGTGGGGTGACGAACCAGGCGTCACCCGCCTCGAAGCCGGCGCTGTACATGTATCCACCCATCACTCCAGTCTCCGGTAGAATGGCCGCGTAGGTCGTGAACAGTCCCGGCGGCTCCGTGTTTCGGAGCGCAGTCCGGGGTTTTGCTGGCGCACCTGTCCCACGCTGGCGGTAGGCCTCCCGAACGACCTCAACGAACGCCGACTGTTCGGCAAGCCCAGACACGTCCTCGTTGGAGAGGAACAAGACGTCTGTCATACTGCAACCGAGACGCGCCATCGCCGAAAACCTCGGGGTGGCCGTCCCGGGTTGTTATTGGCGCGCCGGGCCAATCCGGGACTATGACTGACTCGGACAGGGACCGATTGGACGGCGGTCCGACGCCGATCGCGGAGGCGGTAGCCGTGCTCGAGGACCAACTCGGGCCTATCGATCGGACCGAAACCGTCCCCATCGGCGAGGCAAAAGGTCAGGTTCTGCCGAACGCGATAGTCGCGGACCGGAATCTGCCAGCGTACCGCCGTTCCGAACGCGATGGCTATGCTGTCCGAGCCGCTGACACAACCGATGCAGCCGGTACCGAACCGAGCGTTTTCTCCACGACGACCGGAGCCATTGGGACAGGTGAAACTGCATACGTTCACACCGGGTCGGCGGTTCCCGAGGGGGCCGATGCTGTCGTAATGATCGAGAACGTGAGTGAGATGCCCGAGGAGGGGGCCAAGCCGGAAACTGATGGACAATCTGGGAACCGCATCAAAATCCGAGCGCCCGTCGAATCCGGAGCCTATGTGACTCCGATCGGGGCAGACCTCCAAACCGGAACGTCCCTCTTCGAGGCGGGGCACCGGCTCCGACCCGGTGATCTTGGCGCTCTCAAACTGGCGGGGGTCCGAAAGATTCCTGTTCTGGACGCACCGACGGTTGCTGTCATTCCCACCGGGGAGGAACTCGTGCAGTCGGATCCAGACCCGGGTGAAGTCGTCGAGACGAACGGACTCGTCGGATCGACACAGGTGGAGCAGTGGTGTGGCACTGCCCGGTATCGGGACGTGGTCACAGATGAAGAATCGGCCCTGCAAGCGGCAATCGAACGGGACCTGGACGCGGACCTGATCGTGACGACAGGCGGGTCATCTGTCGGCTCCCGAGATTTACTTCCCTCGGTCGTCGCTGATCGTGGCGAGGTGCTGATTCGGGGTTTGGCACTTCGGCCTGGGCATAGTGCCGGTGTCGGCGTCGTTTCCGGGACTCCAATCGCAATGCTTCCAGGGACACCGATCGCCAGCCTCGTTGTTGCCTCGTTGGTGGTTCGCCCTGCGCTCGCAACGGCGGTTGGAACGCAGCCCGTCGATCCGCCAACGGTCCAGGCAACCCTCGAAACCGAGTTGCATAGCGAAGCCGGTCGACGAACAGTACATGGTGTCACCCTCGACAACGGGGGCGGCCAGACCGATTCACCGGTGGCCCGTACTGCCGAGCGCGGTGGCCTCCCGTCACTCACCGGAATTGACGGCTGGGTGCAGGTGGCAGAGTCATCGACAGAACTGACTGTCGGAGAATCAGTGCCAGTCGAGCGGTGGGGGGTGTCGTTCTGTTGAGTCGGGGTCAGTCCGAGGCCGATCGGGTCCACAACTCGGCGAAACTCGAGACTCGATAGTCACCCAACACGCATTTGCCTCGGTCGCAGGCGCCGTGTCGCTCGACGTGGACAGCGTCGAGCCCGGCGTTCCAGGCTGCGCCGACATCCGTGTCGGCGTCACCAGCCATTACCCCACTGGCAGTGTCGGGGTCGATGTCGAGGTCCTCCATCGCAAGGTGGAGGGGCGTAGGATCGGGTTTCCAGCCGATCTCCTCAGAACAGGTGATCACGGTATCGAACCAGTCCGTGATACCCAACGAGTCCATCACTGGCTCGGCGAGAAACGGCTGTGAATGGGTCACGACCCCGGCCGGCACGTCGAGGTCGGCGACGAAGGACGCGTCATCATGGAGATAGGTTGCCTCGACTCGCTCCTTCGGGTCTTCGATGCGATGGAAGGTCTCCCAGAACGTGACTGGTTCGAATCCCAGATGGTCGAGATAGACATCTCGCGAACCGACCAGGCCATGCCACAGCGATCGGGCCTCCCGGTCGGAGAAATGGTAGTCCATCTGCTCGCCAACTCGGTCAAAGACCTCACGTGTATAGGCCCACTCCGTGTCGACAAGGGTTCCGTCGAGATCGAGTAACCAGAAGTCGTAGGCCTCGGGTCGCATGCAATTCAGTTGTCAGCGGGCAAATAAGTGTGTTGCGCTGTGTCGCTCAGAGGGTCTCGACCCGCTCAGCGAGTTCGAGGTCCTGCTCGGTCACACCACCGGCCTCGTGGCTGGTGAAGACGATGGTTACCGAGCGGAACTCGATGGTGATTCGGGGGTGATGAAGGGCCTCGTCCGCGATTCGAGCGACGTCGGCCGCAAACTCGACGCCCGCAAGATAGGATTCGAAGTCGTATGTGCGGACGATTTCGTCGTCCTTGAGGGTCCATTGGGGCGGAAGCTGCTTTTGTACGGCCCGAGGTGTGAGTGGCTCTCCCATATCCATGCACTTGGCTTCCGTCGTAAAACGATCTTCCCTCCCGGCGACCGGAACCACTACCGCAGGTCGGTCGCAATACGACACGGTCTCACGGTTTTACGAAGCCGTCTTCGGTAATCGGGACGACCGTTTCGGCCGCGTCTTCGACCGCCGTGACGATTTCGCCCTGTTTCCCGGCCCGTTCCCAGTAAAAGACCAGATCAAAGGTCTCTGCCCGAAGCAGTTGCTGACACTCCCAAATGACCGCATCGTCTTTGAGCTCTCGACCGTGAAACTGCCCGGCTCCGAAGCGGTCGTCGTCCTCGCCGGCATAGACGTACATCTCTCCATCCTGCAGAACGTCGGCGATCCGCTCGCCTATCTCGAGCATCAATTCGTTCATCGCCGGCTCCTCGCTGCGTACGTAGTCCGTATGCACCACGATTCCGACGAGTTCGGACTCCCCGGGAACCAGCAGGGAGACCGCCTGCTGATAGAGTTCGTGGTCGCCTGGCTCCGACATGCTCAGGCGTAGGAGGATGATCGGTTTAGCCTTTGGCTTCGAGCGGAAAACTCATGGACGCGGCCCGTCTTCTCACAGATGATGCGTGATTGGATCACCCGCGGGTTTCGAGCTATCTACGAGCGGGTGCTCCGGCGAGAGATTTCGGGGGCCCCATCCCACGTCGCGATCATTCAGGATGGGAACCGGCGGTATGCCCAAGAACACGGGGCCGAGGCGAAGGACGGACACGAAGCAGGCGCCGAGACGACCGAACGAGTCCTGGAGTGGTGTGCACAACTCGGTATCGAGGAACTGACCATCTATGCGTTCTCTACGGAGAACTTCGACCGGCCGGCCGAGGAACGTGAACACCTGTTTGACCTTCTGGCGGAGAAGCTCTATGAGTTCGCTGACAGCGACCGGGTCCACGAGGACAAGGTGAACATTCGGGTGCTCGGGCAGACCAATCGCATGCCCGAACGCGTCCAGAAAGCGATCGACTACGCGCAGCGCCACACCGCCGGCTATGACAGTCTAACGCTAAACGTCGCGATCGCGTACGGCGGGCGTGCGGCACTGTTGGATGTCACACGGGACGTCGCGGCCGACGTCGATGCGGGCGCCCTCGAGCCGGAGTCGGTCGACGTCGAAACCATCGAATCCAGGCTGTACCACGGCGCGATGCGTGAGGTCGATCTCATCGTCAGAACCGGCGGTGACGAACGCACGAGCAACTTCCTGCCCTGGTACGCAAACGGGAACGAGGCCGCGGTCTTCTTCTGTACGCCCTACTGGCCCGAGTTCTCGAAGGTCGATTTCCTCCGGGCGATCCGGACCTACGAGGCCAGGGAGGCGTCCTGGCGCCAAACGCGGGCCCAGCGAGCCCTCGCGCTCGTCAGGGCGTTGGGTGACGAAGTGCAGGGTCGACGGGTCCTGGATCGGTTGGGCGAGACCCTCCCGGACGACGAGCCGGTGGCCGAAGAGACGGATTCACCGGCAGACTAAGCCACCACGACGAGCCGAAGATTAAGATATCTGCCACGGGTAATTAGAGTATGAACAGACGCATTATCGCCGTCCTGGCCCTCACAGCCCTCATCATGCTAAGCGGGTGTGCGCTCCTCACTGGAGAGACCCTCGAATTCACGGCCGGCCAAGCGTCCGTTTCCGACGAAGCACAGCAAACGGCCCAATACGAACTACTCGAGATGGACACCCAATCGATCAACCGGACCGTCGAAGCCCTCGGGCAGGACCGAACTGTAAAAGCGACCAACCACATCGCGAGATACGAACGGGGCCTCGCAGTGACGACCACTGAGACCGTGGGAACCGTGGTGGTCATTTCGACGCCGCAAATGAATGTTGCAGGGCAGTCCGTGAACCCCGTCGGGTCGATGCCACCCCAACAACTCCTCGAAACCGTGGCCGCCGGCCAGGATGGATTCTCGGATGTCTCACAAAGGGAGAACCGAACAATGACCGTGCTGGGCGAAGACGCGACGGTGACCGTCTTCGACGCCACGACCGAATACGGCGGCCAGAGCGTTGATGTGACGGTCCATCTCGTCCGGGTCACTCACGAAGGGGATTACGTCATCGGGCTTGCGGTTCACCCGACCCTCATAAGTGGTGAGCAGGCCGGCGTGGACACGATGTTCGGCGGTATCGAACACACGGGCACCGACTGATCGGTGACTACCGCTGCCACGGCCTATTTACAGCCTTAGTGCGAACACGAGGTATGTTCGAGTCCGACGAAATCGGTCGGTTCCGGCGCCAGGAAGCAGTCTTTCGCGACCGGATCGAGGATGCTGGGGACGCCACGTTCATACCGGATGCCGGTCGCTACCACCTCTACATCTCACGGGCCTGTCCGTGGGCCCACGGGGCGGCACTCGTCCGAACGTTGCTCGGCCTGGAAGACGCCATCACGATGGACATCGTCGACCCGTATCGCGAGGCGGACGGATGGCAGTTCACGCCCGAAAAAAACGGCTGTACCCAAGATACAGTCAACGACACTGAGTACCTCGACGAGGTGTACCAACTGGCGGATGCCCGGTTCTCCAAACGCCCAACAGTTCCGGTCCTCTGGGATCGCGAGACCGGGACGATCGTGAACAACGAGTCGATCGAAATTATGCGCATGCTCGGGACCGCGTTTGGCTCCCACCGAGACGGAGCCGTGGACCTCTATCCCGTCGGTCGGCGCGATGAGATCGATCGAATCGTCGACGAACTCTACGAACCGATCAACAACGGGGTCTACCGGGCCGGATTCGCCGACTCACAGCAGGCCTACGACGAGGCGATCGACGATCTCTTCGGGGCGTTGGATCGGTGGGAGACAGTGCTCGAGGACCAGCGGTATCTCCTCGGCGAACAACTGACGCTCGCCGACCTCCGACTCTTTGCCACACTCGTCCGCTTCGATTCGGTCTATCACACCCACTTCATGTGCAACAAAAAGCGGATCGTCGACTACCCCAACCTCTGGGGGCACACCCGTGACATCTACCAACTCCCTGGGGTCGCCGAGACGGTGAACATGGCCCACATCAAGGAGCATTACTACACGACCCATCCCGACGTCAACCCCAAGCGCATCATCGCTCGTGGGCCAGACCTGGACTTCGAGGCGCCCCACGATCGTGACCAATTGCCGGGCGAACCGCCGACCACGCTCCAATAGCGGGGCAGCTAGCCAGTTTCACTTTCACCGTGGTAGGCACGGGGTTTAGGGTCCGAATCACCGACTCCGATTCATGTTGCGTCGGTCCCATCGAGGCGCGATCTTCACGAACGCAGCGGTCTTCAGCGCCGATTGGGTCCCTGCGGATTTCCACTCCCGCGACGGGGAACTCGACACGATGGCGACGGCGCTCGAACCGATCCTGGAACACGAGCCGGCCTCCGGGCTCTTCCTCTCCGGCCCCACCGGCACGGGCAAAACGAGTAGTAGCCAGCATCTCCTGGGACGGTTGCAGGGCCACACCGGCGAACTGCACACCGCCACCGTCAACTGCTGGTCGAATCACTCCCGGTATCGAGTGCTCTACCGGATCGTCGAGGAGATCAAGGGGCGGGCGGTGACGACTCATGACCACGCCGCGTCGGCCCTCCAGGACACGCTTCGGACGGTCGATGCACCCACCGTCGTCGTGCTCGACGAGGCCGATCAGCTCGACGAGCCGGAGGTGATCTATGACCTCTACGAGGAGCCTTCTCTCGCGGTCGTCGTCACAGCCAACACGAAATCCGACGTGCTCGTCGGTCTCGACGAACGGATCCAATCGCGACTCCGCACCTTCATCGACGTCGAGTTCGACCCCTACACGGCCGGAGAACTCACCCCAATCCTCGAACAGCGGGCCCGCCACGGCCTGCAGCCGGGCGTGATCGAGACGGACCTGCTCGGAGACATCGCTCGGGCCGCAAACGGGAACGCCCGCGACGCCATCGCCGCCCTCGAAGGGGCCGCCCAGCAGGCCGTCGAGGACGGCGCGGAGCGGATCGAGTCCGACCACGTTACCACCGCGGTCGCGAGCGCTAGCCAGGACGTCCGCAAAGAGACCCTCAAACGGTTAAACGACCACCAACGGGAGATCTACGAACTCGTCGCGGCGGCCGGGCCACTCAGTCCGCGGGCGATCTACGCGCACTATCGCGAGCAAATGGCCGATCCGCGGTCCCAGCGAACGGTCCGGAAGTACGTCCGGAAACTCGCCCAGTACGACCTCCTCACAGCCACGGGTGCGGCCCAGAGCCGTAAATACCAACTCGTCGAAGACGCCCCGCAGCCGGAGTGAAGACTGCGGAGTCCGTATGCCGATACTTCTGAGCGGTTCAAGCAACGACAATCTCCCCGGTCCGGAAGCAGGTCCGGAAGCGACCCGGCCGAATCAACCGATCGGCTCAGACGACCGCAAACCGCACCGATAGGCGCTGAAGAGGGATCGACCGACTCAGCACCGGCCGGTCCGGAAGGGTCGGAAGGGTCCATACCCGACTTTTCTTGCCAGAAGCCCACTCCACCAGTATGCACGACACACGATCCGTCCCCGAACTGCCCCAGTTGACCGAGGGGGTCCACCTCCTCGAGACATCCCAGCGAGCGGTCGGACCTTTGCACGCGCTGGTACTCGATCACCTGCTCCTCGAAGGCGGACACGCCGTCTGGATCGACGCGAACGGCTACGGGACCTCAATGCACCTGGCCGACGTCGCCCCCTCTACTCGGGTTCTGGACCGGGTGCACATCGCTCGGGGGTTCACGGCCTACCAGCACCAGGCACTCGTTCAGGACGCAGTCGAACCGATCGACGACGACACCAGCCTGGTCGTCGCCCCGGCCGTCGACGCGCTCTACCGCGCTGACGATATCCGGGGTGCCGAGCCACAGACACTGTTGTTGCAGAGTCTCTCCCGGTTGGCCCGATACGCGCGTGACAGCGGGCTGCCGGTCCTCACGACTCGGACCACCGCGGACGACTTCAGCGACCCGGTTGCGCGCCTCGCGGACGGAGTCATCGAAGTCGAGCAAACGACCTTCGGCCCCCGCTTCCGAGGCTCGGACTTCGAAACGCTGGTGTATGCCGAAAACGGCCCGACCATGCAAACCACCCTGACCTACTGGGCCCGGATACTCGGTGCCCGACAGGCGCTGCACGAGGAGGGGACGACCAACCAGCCGACAACCCGGGTGAGCCACTGATGGGGCGCACCAACCCGACATATCGCGACCGGCTCAGGTCCCTCGAAGAACGCTGGAGCGGCTACCGCCATACCCTCCGACGACGGGACCGCGAGCCGTTCGACCGGCTCTGGGAACATGCTCGCGGCCACGCGGACGCGAGTGGGTTTCAGAACCCGCCAGATCCCATGGACGCCGTCCTCCTCTCGGTCTGTCTGGAGCAAGAACGGACGATCGAGACCCTCGCAGAACGGATCGACGCACTCGAAACACGAGTGGATGAAACCGCGGAGACCAACGCTGCGGTGACCGAAACGGCCGAATCTGAGGAGACGGATACCACCACGACCGGGCCGGCCGAAGCCGACCCGACCGAATAGATGTACACGTTTGACTTTCTGGAAGACGGGGGCGTTCGCCGGTGGACGACCACGCCGGACGGCGCGACGGCCACCATCGACGCCGACTACCACCCGACCATCTACGTCGGAAGCGAGGACTGGGAGACCATCGCCGACGTGCGCGACGATATCGCCGCCCATCCGAACGTGGCCGATGTCGCCGTCACGTCGAAGCGACCGGGATGGCGCCACGAAGAGACAAACGTCCTCAGGGTCGAGGTGAGTCACATCGACGCAGTCGACGCGCTTGCCCCACAAATCGCAAACATGGACCGACCCGGGACCCTGCGACTCTACAACGTCGACTTCTCGCGGCAGTTCCGCTACTGTCTCGAAACGGGCTGCTCACCGGTCCCGGACCGAGACCTCGAAACCCTCCCGATCGACGTGCCCGCGACCGAGTTGAGCGGTCCGGCGGGATTCGAGACCGTCACCATCGGTGGACAGACCGTCAGCGGCGACCGGCTCGCAGTCCTCGATACCGTGTTGGACCGGATCCACGCCCTCGACCCGGACGTACTGGTGGTGTCGAGTGCTGCGGTGATCCCACAGCTGTTCGAACTGGCCGCCGCCAACGACCGGGACCCGGTTTCGGTCGGGCGGGAACCGGGCTATCAGCAACTCGCCGGCCAATCTACCTACGAGAGTTACGGGCAAGTGGGCCACTCGCCGGCCCGGTATGCGGCTCCCGGTCGGGCCATCATCGACCGGTCGAACACGTTCTTCTACAGCCAGACGAACCTCGAGGGGGTCCTGGACCTGGTCGAGCGATCCCGGAAACCGCTGCAGGAACTCGGGTGGGCCTCCATCGGGAACGTCCTCACCGCGATCCAGATCCGGGAAGCCCGCCGCCGCAACGTGTTGGTTCCCTGGCGCTCGTGGCGCCACGAGCAGTTCAAAACGATGGGCCAACTGCACGCAGCCGACCGGGGCGGAACCACCTTCTCACCCGAGGTCGGCCTGCACGAGGATGTCCACGAACTCGATTTTGCCTCGATGTACCCCAACATCATCGTCACCCGCAACATCTCCCCGGAGACGATCCGGGGTGACTGTCCGGAGTCGAAGACGGTTCCGGGACTAGGATACGATATCTGTCTCGAGCGGGGCTATCTCCCCGACGTCCTCGAACCGCTGATCGAGGACCGGGAGGCCATCAAGTCGAAATTGGCAGCGGCCGAGGACCCCGAGCGCCGCGCGGAACTGCAGGGCCGGTCGGAGGCGATCAAGTGGATCCTCGTCTCCTGTTTTGGCTACCAGGGCTTTTCGAACGCGAAGTTCGGCCGGATCGAGGCCCACGAGGCCATCAACGCCTACGCCCGGCAATTGCTGCTTACGGCCAAAGACCACCTCGAAGCGGGCGGCTATCGCGTCCTGCACGGGATCGTCGACTCCATCTGGGTGAGCCCCCGAGCGGACACGACACAGACACCGCTCCGGGAGATCGCCGCCGAGGTTTCCCGGGAGACCGACATCGACTTGGAGTACGAAGCCGCCTACGACTGGGTCGCCTTCGTCCCGATGAAAGACGCCGAGAAAGGCGCATTGACCAAGTATTTCGGCCGGTTGCGTGATCCCGAGCCGGGCGAAGGCCCCTTCAAAGTCCGGGGGATCGAACTCCGACAGCGCTCGACGAGCAACTGGGTCGCTGCCCTCCAGCGAGCGCTCCTCGAGACGCTTGACGAACACCGGGCGCCGGAACCAGTCCTGCGAACGCTTCGCGAGTGGCTCGAGGAACTGAACCGTGGCGCCGTCGATCCCACTCGACTTCTGATCAGGAATCGCGTCTCGAAATCCCTGGCGGCCTACACCCAGTCCACTCGAAACGTGGCCGCACTCAAACGGTCACAGGCGCAGGGGATCGAAACCCATCCCGGCCAGGACGTTGCGTACGTCGTGGTCGACGACACGAAATCCTCGCGGGATCGTGTCCGATTAGAACACGAACCGATCGAGGACTACGACACCGCGTTCTACCGGGACCGGGCGATCCGGGCCGCGGCAGCAGTGCTGTCACCCCTTGATGTGCGCGAGAGCGACATTCGTGATTCTCTCGAGGCGACTGCACCCACCACCGTGACAGGCTGGAGTGCCAGTCCCTGAGCCGACGGGGTGACTGTCCTCCACGATCGAAAGAGACGTTTCAGAACGGAACTGATGGTACCCAACGTTCTTGTCTCAGAGCCCCGTTAAACCTGGTATGAAAGCCGCCCTGATCGGTCTCGGGCAAGCCGGCGGCCGGGTCGCAGAAGCGATCCGGGACGCCGACCACGAGGCCGGATACGACGCCGTCCGTGGCGTCCTGGCTGTGAACACGGCGCGGTCCGACCTCCAGGGCCTCGACGTCGAAACGATGCTCATCGGGGAGGACCGAGTCAGCGGCCACGGCGTCGGCGCGGACAACGAACTTGGCGCCTCCATCATGCAAGCCGACGTCGGCGAGGTCCTGACTGGACTTGACGGGATCGTCCATCCGGAAACGGAGGCCATCCTGCTCATCGCCGGACTCGGTGGCGGAACAGGAAGCGGTGGCATGCCGGTACTCGCAAAGGAACTGCGGCGACTCTACGACAAACCGGTCTACGGGCTCGGAATCCTCCCGGGCCGGGACGAAGGCGCGATCTACCAGAAAAACGCCGGCCAATCGCTCCAGACCGTCGCCAGGGAGACCGATTCGGTCATTCTCCTCGAAAACGACGCCTGGAGACAGACCGGGGAGTCGGTAGCGGAGTCGTTTGCGGCCATCAACGAGCGGATCGCCCAGCGACTCATTCTCCTGCTCGCGGCCGGCGAGGCTGTCGAAGGAGTCGGCGAATCGGTCGTGGATTCGAGCGAGGTACTCAACACCCTTCGACCCGGCCAGATGGCCGCTATCGGCTACGCCGCTGCGGATGCCTCCCCGGACCCGGGCGAGAATGTCAACGTCATCACAAGTACCGCCAGGCGAGCGCTGTTGACCGACATGAGTATCCCTGAAACGACGACCGCCGAAGCCGCACTCGTGATCGTCGCTGGCGATCCGGAGCGACTTTCGCGGAAAGGAGTCGAGAAAGCACGAAAGTGGGTCGAATCGGAGACCGGAAGTATGGAAGTCAGAGGGGGCGATTTCCCGGTTCCGGGCGAGCGGATCGCCGTCATTGTACTCCTGTCGGGGATAGCCGGGTCCCCACGCCTGGAAAGCTTCATGGACCGGGCCATTGAGGCAGCCGAGGACGTGGACACCGGCCCAGAACGGAAAACAGCCTTCGAAACCGACGAACTGGACGACCTGTTCTAGCAGCTCACTGCCCGTCCGACGAATCTCACTGGCCAAACCGGTGGATCTGACTGGCTGAACCGGTGAAACTCACTGGCCGAACCGGCGGGTCCGCTGTTTGTACTCGAGCACTGCCCGAAGGAACTCCCGGTCTCGAAAGTCCCGCCAGTTGACGTCGGTGAAGTAGAGTTCGGAGTACACCGACTGCCAGATCATGAAGTCCGAAAGGCGCTCCTCTCCAGTCTTGATTACCAGATCGGGCTCATCCGCGAAGACCAACCGCGTTTCGATGTCCGTTTCGGTGATCTCAGAGGGGTCCAGGTCGCCTTGCTCGACGGCCTCGGCGATCGATCGAACGGCCGAGGCGAACTCCTCTTTCCCGCCCAATCCGAGATTGATCTGAATCGGGGCAACACCGGGTTCGGGAGTTCGGGGGTCCCGAATGGCGACGTCCCGGGGGAATTCCAAGGATTCCACCGACCGTTGAACGGTTTCCAGCACCGCCTCGTCGAGCACGCTCACATAGACAGTCACTCGTTGTGCGCCGACGTCGAATGCCAGGTCGACAAAGCGCTCGAGGTTGCCGTACGCCCCGCGTTCGAGGAGGTCCCGTTCAGTGATAACAAGCGCAACATGGGACGGTGGTTCCCCTGGGGTCAGCCGAACCCGCAATCCGAGGTACCGGTCGTACAGGGCCACAACCGGGATTGGGTGTCCGGCCACTAAACGGGTCTGGATCGAAATAGGGGCGGTTCGAGGTACTTAAGTAAGCCCCACCGAAAATCCCGAGAACGCGTGACTCGTCCACTCACTAGACCAGCGACGTTCGCGGCACTTTCGGTGGTGTCCCTGTTCGTCGCGTTTTCGGTGTGGGGGACAGTTGCACTCTTCCTCGCAGTCGCTGTCGTGGGTACAACGATCACAGACGGAGCCATCTTCGAAGCGCTCTCGACGGCGGTCGACGAACAGGACGGTCGGTTGCGAACCCTCATCTCGTTTGCCCTCAGCGCCGCGGCCCTCGCAGCGTTGATTCCTGCAGTCGCGCTCCCAGCATCCGTGTATGTGACCACCATGCTCACGGTCGGGTTCGGGGATTTGGGTCGTCGGGCCATTGAACGTGTTCGCTCCGATCCGGTTCCGTCGACTGCGGGGTTCGTCTTTGTCGGTGGCGCGGCGGGAATTCTTGGGCAACTTCTGTTGGCTTTCCTCATCGGAACACCGGCACTGACCCCGTCCATCGTATTCATCGCCGCCAGTGGTGCCTTCCTCGGCGGCTTGCTGCGCTCGGTGCTGTACGCTCGAAACGACCCGTTGGTGCTGGGATTTATGGGGCTCCTGCTCTGGCTGCTCGCCGATCTCGCCATCGCGGTCAGCTGGACCCCGGTGCTCGTCGCGATCGGTGTATCGCTGCTCTTCGGTTCGCTTTCGATCGCACTCGAAACCGCCTCGATACCCGGGATGCTCACCGGGGTGTTCCTCTCGCTTTTGGCGGTCGTACTCGGGGGATACGGCTGGTTCGTCGTGCTGATCGCCTTCTTCGGGATCGGGGGCCTCTCGACGAAGTACCACTACGAGGAAAAGGTCAGCCGCGGCGTAGCCGAACCCAACGAGGGCGCACGGGGAACCGGAAACGTGCTCGGGAATTCCCTCGCCGCACTCGTCGCGTTGCTCCTCTTTGCCGCCCATGCACGGCTGCCGGTCCCCGAAATCGTCTTCGTCTACGCCTTCGCAGGCAGTGTCGGGACCGCGCTTGCCGATACCCTATCCAGCGAGATCGGCGGATTGTACGACGATCCACGGCTCCTCACCTCCTTCGAGCCGGTCGAGCCGGGCACTGACGGCGCAATAACCTGGCAGGGTGAACTGGCGGGTATCGCTGGGGCGGCAATCATCGCGTTGCTGACCGTTGTTGTCCTCCCGCTCTCCTGGGTCAGCGTCGCGATCGTGATCCTCGCAGGGTTGATCGGCATGACCGTCGACAGCGTCGCCGGCGCGACGATCGAGGGGCAATACATCGGCAACCAGGCCGTCAATTTCCTCGCGACGAGCGCGGGTGGGCTCGCTGGCGCGGCACTCTCGCTGTTCGTTTTCTAAGCCCGCGTTTACTGTTCGTCCGCTACGTCTCGCGTTCGCTGTTCGTCCACTAAGTCCCTGTTTCGCTTGTCATCAACAAATTCCCGCTCTCGCTGGTCGTCTGGGCCTGTTCGTCCTCAAAACTCGTCGAGCGAGCGGATCCGGACGGTTGCCGGTTGCTTCACGATATCGCCCTGGTCTGTCGCGTACACCCTCGAAATACCGCGTTCGGCGGCCGCATCGAGGGACTTCTGATTGACTGTCCCGTCCATGATGACCGTTGCTGCGGTGGTCCCCGCCTCTTCGACCAGGGACTGGGCGTCCGAGGCGTCACCCGTCCCGAGGGTCTCGAATTGGTCGTCGAGAATCCGAATTGTGTCGGTCCCGGCGACCCTGCTGACGTGATCCGCGAGTGTCTCCGCCTCCGTTTGTTCAGCCGTCTCCTCCACCCGCTCCGATGTGTCCCCGCTCGGTACTTCAGCAACTGACCCCGCTTCAGCGGACATCGCCACCGCTTCAGCGTTATCCCTTGTCTGTGTCGAGCCTCGAAGCGTCTCGGCCGGACTGTCTCCTGCCTCCTCCGATGGCCTTACCTCCAGCGCCTCGACGGGGATTTTCTCCTGCAGGGCCGTGTGGACTTCGTGACGGGAGAGGTCCTCGACAGACCGATCCGGCGGAGACAGGGCCACGTAATCCAGGTCTCCGACCTGCATGAGTTCCTCCCGGATGAGTTCCCCACCTCGGTCACCGTCCAGGAAGGCCGTCGCGGTCCGGTCCACTGTGAGTTCAGCGACCGGTTCCGGAACGTCGGTCCCCTCGACTGCGATGGCGTTTTTGATGCCATACCGCAACAGGTTGCGAACGTCAGCCCGGCCTTCGACTACGATGACCGCGTCACTCGCCTCGACTCGCGGCCCGGCCGGAAGCCCCTCGTACTCGATGATGTCCTCCACCCGAATCGACTCCCGGACCTCCTCCAGAATCGCTCGACTGTCCATCACCTGTTCGTCGAAGGCCGTCGCGAGCAGTTCCTTCGCCCGCTCGACGACCTCTCGACGTTTGGCTGCTCTCACATCTTCGATTCGCTGAATCTCGACTGAGGCCTGACTCGGACCGATCCGCTCGATGGCTTCGAGTGCGGCGGCCAGGGTCGCCGTCTCGACTCGGTCCAGACTGCTCGCGATCGTGATCGTCCCCTGTGATTGGCCCCCGGTACTTGTCACTTCGACGTCGATCCGGCCGAGTTTCGAGGACTCCTGAAGGTCACGGAGTTCGAGTTCGTCACCGAGCAGTCCCTCCGTCTGGCCGAAGACCGCCCCGACGACATCGCTCCGCTCGATGACGCCGTCTGCAACGAAGTCCGCATGGATGAGATATTTTGCCGTGTCCTCCATAATCGTGTCAGGTGAAAAAACGAATGGGCCGCTTTAATAGCTGTCGTCGCACCAACTCGGTTTCTATCCCTCCAGTGCCCGCTCGAAAGGGTCCCGTTCGACTCGTCCCATATCAGTCGCAACCGACTGTTTCACAGCAGGCACAACGGGCCGTTTCAAAGCGGTCGCAGGCGACCAAGAGAGCCGCCCGCCGAACGGCCTCGTCGATGGACGTGCCGAGAATCCCCGGACCGCCGATTACGAAGAACATGTCAACAGTGTCACGGTTCACCGGGTACTCACCCCGAAGGTACTGACGGTCCGGGGATCACGATTCATGAAAAATATCGAACCGGTCAACAAACGAGCCGATGGCACGGAAGCGTGTTTCCGTGCGGTGACTCTGGAGGGAAACGGTGTTACGGCATCGGACCCAACCCAGGATCGATGGGTACCGAAGGCGATCACACCGAACTCGAAAAGACACTTCGGTCGGGCCGATTCGCGTATGGCGGCGTCCTGACCAAAGGCGGGCTGCAACGGATCGAATGGGCCGACGAAGCGGCGTTCGAAAGCGAGACGGCGGTCGAACAAGTCAGGTACACCGCCTTCAATTCGATCGGAGCCGAGCTCGTCCCACTGGTCGCGGAGAGCGAGCAGCCCGCGGACGGGCACGAATCCGTCGATCCAGAGGAGGGGTCCCACCCGGTGATAACCACTGTCGACGGAGCGGTATCGGCTATGAGGGATGCCTGTGTGTACTACGTGCTCGTCAACAGCTCCGGGCAGGAATGGGGCCGTCTCCGAGACGCCCAACCCTGCCCCACAGAGGAGACTGACGCCCGAATCGATCCAGAATCGGGGAAGGTTCTCCTTGCGGAGGCTCTTATCGAGGATTCCAAGACGCGAATCGCTTCGCTACCCCCCGAACTAGATGCCGAGGACATCGGGTTACTCACCTTCGACTGATTCGAGGAACGGGCGCCGCGAGATTCTACCGCAAAATCCGGTCAGCTGACAGGTTGTGCTACTCGTCGGTTGCGAGGGGAGGATTGGAAAGCACAGACGGTAGCGACTCCCCATTTTCGAGGCGCGCGATGCGTCCCGAGAGAACCGGTCTCTCCTGGCCAACGAACCGTTTCAGTGCAGCTCCCAGCTGCTCGTAGAAATCGGTTTCCGCGTTCTGCCTGACCTTCGCGGCGAATTCGTCGATCCACTGGTCCAGGTGGACGGAGAAAAACTCGTCCTGTTTTTCGATATAGGAGACCGCCTCGGCCTCGTTTCCGGAAGCGAGGGCCTCCACTTCCCGGAGGACCAACACGTACATGAACTCCAGCTCGGCAACCACGTGATCGGCCGGTTCGTCCATATCGATATCGAACCCTTCCTGGAGGAAAGTCGTCTGCACGGTGTTCGTGGTCTCAGTGGCTACCCGGCCGTCGTCGTGGAGGTAGGCCGATTCGTATGGTGGTGCCTGAAGTTCGTACGGCCCGACGAACAACTTGGCGTGATCGACCCGCATCGTCTGGAGATCGGTCTCGACCGCACGCAGTGCGGCTGGATCGACGGCCAATTCCGTTTCTTCGGTCTCTTCGAGAAGGCCCAAGACCTCCTCGTCCGGCTGGCGTAACAACTCGGCCAGAAGCTTGTACGTATTCCCCCGGCGGCGTTCAGTACCGAGATGGTCCTCGTCGATGGTCGAATCGTTCATATGACTGTTTTATGTTCGACGGCAATATCGTTGTGGTGACCCGATCCCTCCGCGAAACGAGTGGTGACACCCAGCTTACAGCTTCTTCAAGTCTACCTTGACATCCCCGTAGGTGACTGAGCTTCCACTCAATCGATCGTACTCGGCCGGGTGCAGGCGGTTGACATGGCCGCCGCGTGGCTCCTTCCCGAACTCCTCGGAAGCAACCTCGCCGTAGGCCCAGTGGCCTGCTCCGTAGGTTTTCACGACGGTGCCCGGCTTCGTACCTTCCCATCGTGTAATCGTGGATTCGATGGTCCCGGCCGGCGAATCGATCTCCACCTTGTCGCCGTCCTCGAGGCCGAGCCGGTCGGCGTCGATGGGGTTGATCTTGAGGACGTCTTCGTCTTTGACGTCGCCGGGGTCGACCTCCTTGTTGTCGTAGTACCACGTGCAGTTCGCGGAGCGACCCTCGCGGTTGAGCCGGGCTTTGTGCTCCACGAGCTGGAACTCGTAGTCGTCTTCGCCGGAAACGTAAGGCTCCTCGTAGTGGGGGATGAAGCCCTCTTCGCCCCGGGCCTGGTACTTGCAGGTTTCGAGGATGTCGTCGACGTCCGTGTCGTGGCGGTCAGCGTGACCTTCGAGGGCTTTCTTGAGGGTCTCGCTGTAGAACTCGAACTTGCCGGTTTCGGTTGCGAATTCGCCCCCGTTTTCCGGCCATCGATGGCCGAACTCCCACTCCTCGGAGTTCCACACGCCCGTCGTGCGGAAGTCCTCCCAGCCGTCGAACTCGTCCCCCGGCGGCCCGTCGACATCCGGGTCCCAGATCGGACGCATGCGCTTTTTGAGCGTGTTCCGGGAGAACGCCTGGGCGCGGAGCTCGCGGTCGTCGTACTCGTCACTCGGTGAGAGACCCGTTTCGGGATCCTCGAACTCGTTCTCGAAGAAATCGAGCAAGTTGGTGAACCCACGTTCGGCCAGTTCGTCTGCGATCATGTACGGGACCTCCGTCTCGGAGGCTTTGCTCTGCCAGAGACGACCCTCGAGGACGCTCTCGGGGTCGTTCGGATCGTCAGCGAGCACGGGCTGCAAGAGGCTCGTCTGCTGCCGACGGGCAGCCATCGACTTGAGCTGTCCCCACCGCTCGTACATGTGGTGGGTCCCCGGAAGCACGATGTCCGCGAAGTGCGCGGTCTCGCTCGCGTGTGTCTCGATCGAGACCATGAAGGGAATCTTCGAGAGGGCCTCTTCCCATCGCTGCGGCTCGGGATTGGAGAACGCGAAGTTGTTCCAGTAGGCGATCAGCATCTCGATCTCCATCGGGTCCTCCTCGAGGATGCCGTCGGCGGCGTTGTTCGTCACGACGCCACCGCCCGACTTCCCCCCTTTCAAAGAGGGGAACTCTTTCGAGCCACGCTGATCGATCTTGTCGCCCGATCCGTGTTTCTTTGGATAGTCGATGCCTTGCTGGGCAATATCGTCGATGTATTCATCGGGGCCCGGCAGCCCGGCCGTACCGTCGTCCAGGCCATACATCTCTCCGCCCTCGTTGCCGACTGAACCGACCAGCCCGTTGAGCACGTGGGTTGCCATGCTGTTGTAGCCACCCCGCGTCTGCATCACCGGGCCACCGCCGACCCAGGAGATGGCGTTCGGACCGGCCTCGCCGAAGCGCTTCGCCACCTTCCTGATCAGGCCGGCGTCGACCTCGGCTCGCTCTTCAGCCCACTCGGGCGTTCGATCCTTGATCTCGAGGTTCCACCACTCGATCAGGCCGTGGACGTTCTCGGTTGCCTCGAAGGTCGATTCGTCGACCGTCTCGCCTTCGACGAACCGGTTCTGGCCGTCCTCGAAGTCGCCGACGAATTCGCGATTCCACAGCCCCTCCGTGAGGATCACGTGGGCTATCGCCGTCGCGAGAGCGCCGTCCTCGCCTGGACTGACCGGCAACCACTCACCAGCCTTGGCGGCCGCCGCGGAGAGACGTGGTTCGACGACCGCGACTTCGGCCTGGTCAAGGACGTCTCCCCACCGGTTCGTGTAGTGAGACACCTGTCGGTTCGTCGCGATCGGATCGGCTCCCCACAGTAACACGTATCGGGCGTTCTCGACGTCGTATTGCCGATAGGACCACTCCCCCTCCGTGTAGAACGGCCCAAATTTCTCCGCCTCGGCACAGATGGCGCTGTGAGAGATGTTGTTCGGGGACCCGAGAATCTTCGGCATCGTTCCGTAGATGACGTGCCGGAGGTAGGTGTAGCGGCCCCGCGTCAGCATGAACTTGTGGGTTTCCTCGTTCTCCCGCAGCTCCATGTACTTGTCCGCGATTTCGGAGATGGCCTCGTCCCAGCTGATCGGCTCGAACTCAGGGTCGACGTCCCGCCCTTTCTCCGGGTTGGTCCGCCGCATCGGTTGGGTGATCCGGTCGGGGTCGTACACCTGCTGCAACGAGAGGGTCATCCGGGGACAGTCGTGTGTCCCGTGGATTACCGAGTGCTCGTTCCCGCGTACGTCCACGGCGTTACCCGTCTGATCGTTGATGAGTACCTGACTCGCACACCACGACGTGCAGCCAGCGCACGTCGTCGGCACCCACTCGCCGGTGTGTTCGACGAGTTGGTTGCGACTCTCATCCTGGGCCCCTGCGAGGGAGCTCAGATTCAGCCCGACGCCACCAGCGACCGCTGCCGCAGCCCCTGCCTTCATGAAACCGCGACGGTCGATCGATAGTCCTGTTTCGGAAGTGTCCTGGTCAGTATCGTGTTTGCTCATGGTATCAATCCTCCAGCCCGGGTTCACCTTTCCCCGGATCGTAACCGTCACCGTTGAACTCTCTCACGTACATCACCTTCGGGTTCGTACCTTTCTCTTCTTTCAGCACTTCCTGGTCGTACTTGCCGAGGATCTCCCGGACCTTGCTGTCAGGATCGTTGAGGTCGCCGAAGATGCGTGCCTCTGCAGGGCATGCCTCGACGCAGGCCGGAAGCTCGCCCTCCGCCACCCTGTGGATGCAGAAGGTACATTTCTCGACGATTCCGCGGTGTCGGGTGGGGTGCTCGTGCTCCCCCACCTCGCGGTTCGGGTTGTAAAACGGCGTGACCTCCCGATCCGTCTCTTCGATGACTTCCGTGGGGGAGGCCGTCGCCCCTTCGATGACGCCCTCCTCGCGGTCCCAGCGCTGGTGTGGATCCTCCTTGAGGTAGTGAATCTCGTCGTACGGGCAGTTGACGATGCAGTACTTGCAGCCGATGCAGCGGTCGGGGTTGTGCATCGTCACGCCGCCTTCGCCCTTGTACAGCGCGGTCGTCGGACATCCCGACACACACGGCGCGTCGGCACAATGATTGCACAGCGTCGGCGTGTAATCCCAGCCGACCTCCGGGAACGTTCCCTGGGTCTCGATGATGCTGCTGGAGAACGCCGGCGCCACCCCCTCGTCGAGGTTGTTCTCCCTGGCACAGCCGATATTACAGCCACCACAGCCGACACACCGCTGCTTGTCGATGACCATGCCCAACTCAACCGCATCACTGTCACCGTCGAGATCAAGCGACTTTACTTCCGCCCGGAGCGCCGCTTTGGTACACTGCTCCGATTCACTCATCTCCATCACCTCGCGAGGCGACGGCGCCACCGTCAGTTGCTACTGATTCGCTCATCGTTTCTAACGGGAGGACGTGCGAGCCGGCCGTGTACACGAACGCGGCGACCGCAAACGCGAAGACGACCAGTGCGAGTTCCGGCATCGACGGAACGTAACTGACGAACGGGTACTCGTTGGTGCCGCCGGAAACCTGTGCGGCGATCTGCCCCCCGACGACGAATTCGAACCGGAGGACGAACATGCCGATCAGCGTGAGGGCAGCGGCCCCGGTGACCCCCTTCGCCGAACGGAGTCCTTCGACCGCCATCAGGAGGAGCGGAACAGCGAGGCCGAGCAGGATCCCGAAGATCCAGTAAATCGGTCCGAACGAGCCCAGCAGCATGTGCTCGTAGGCCATCGCCGTCGAGTCGCTGGTCGCCGTGAGGCCGTAGACCGCCTTGACGAGGACGACGATCAGGGTCGCGCCCAACAGGAGGCCCAGATATTTGCCGAGCGTCTCGGTCACGAAATCCCGACCGGACCCGCCAAGCGGTGAGACGCCGGTCAGGTCACCGACGCCCAACGTGAACGTAATCGCTGCGACGCCGGAGAGCAAGCCGCTCACGAGGAAATACACTGGTGCTGTCGGACCGCCGTAGTAACTTCGCGTCTCGGCCATGCCGAAAATGAACCCGGCGGCGACGACGACACCCACGCCGAGGAGCATCGCGACGGTTCCGAGCGATCTGGCGGCCCCCGATTCGACCCGGCCGACGTATGTGATATACAGCAGTCCGAGGGACACGATAGCGAAGGACGCCGCCAGCAGGATCACCCACCAGATGGGCGAGGAGAGGTTGCCGGAAAGGAGCGGTTGATAGAGCGCCCGGTCCGGCCGTCCCAGGCCGATGAGGATAGTTAGTAATCCCGCCGCGAGCGTCGCGAACGAGAGCAGGATCCCCCGCTTCGTGACCAGCTCGAAGCGTCCAACGCCGAAGACGAGTGACATCGCAACGACCCCGATCATGATCCCTGCACTCATCGTCAGGAAGAACTCGTAAGTCGAGATCAGGATCCCCAGGGGGAGTTGGTTGGTGATGCCGAGGACGACGAGTCCGTCGGCGAGGATGCGATACACGCCGTAAAGGCCCACGAGCAGGCCGATTCCGATAGCTGCAAACCACGGATATCGGAGGGATTCGCCCTGCTCGGAGACCGACGGTTCTGCCTGTGAGGATTGGCTCATGGATTCTTCCGTTTCGATTCGTGAGATGATTTCCAGAACTGTACGACCATTCGCCGCCACGCATAGCGTCTTGTACTCACGCTGATCACGTCACAACATATTTTCTACAGGAAACGGGGTAAGTGGGAAGGGGTACATTTGAACCGGTTTAAGTAATGGCTCCAAAACAGGGTGGTTACTCAAGATGCCACTCTCGGAAAAATAGGTCATAGGTACCCACTTTTCCATTCGTTTGCCGCGACGAACCCCAAGGAATCGATTCGAAGAAGCCGAAAACGGTTACAAGGGAATCGGGCTGAACTGCTGGGCTCCGACGTCTGCTCCACAGAGATAACAGCCCACCGCCAGCATATCCTCCCTGACGTCCTCACCGACGATGGTCACGAGATCACAGCGAGGGCAGTTGAACTGATATTTCCGCTGGTCCGGCCCCATCCGACTCATCGGAGGATACCGTTTGGGGCCGGAAAATCACCGTATTTCACTTCCGTTGCACCCCTGATTCCATTCCACTGGAACGGGCGACCTGCGGTGGGTTCGAGAAACCCGTCGCTCGCTGGTTCACCCGGAGGGGCCCACGCGGAGGGGGTGTCGTTTGTCGCGTTGGTCACTGTCTCACTATTGCCAAGATAGGGGGAAAACTATGCACTCAACACGTTGAGGGGTTCTTTAACCGAAGCCAGTCACACCGGGCTCCATTCCGTCGGTAAGATACGGTAGCGATTTCCTACAGTTCGAACTGCGAGAAAAGCTTCATTTGGATGCGTCGGAGCCGCCTGGAGGCGGCCGAGGCCGAGATGTCGAGTTTTTCGGCCAATTCACGAACCGTAATCTGCCGCGGGTCCTCGAAGAGTCCCTCCTCGACGGAACGGCGGAAGAAATCTCGCTGGCTATCGGTCAGCACGCTCAGATCGAGGCTGACTTCCTCCGAGTGATTCGGTGTCGCACTCGTCAGATCAACGAGCCGGACGGATTCGGCGACCGTTTTGAGATCCTCGACCAGCGATGGGAGTGGCTCCCGATCCAGAAGGGTGACCTCCATTTGTAGGGAATTATTGGCATTCGTCCGAATGTTCGGGTAGAGACCGTACCGCTGGAAGACATCACAGATGCAGTTATCTGACCGATCGTTTGTGATCCGTAAAATGGCCTCATTCGGCAGGTCTTCTCTCCGTTCCTGGCTACAATCACACGATCCACTCATTTCTTTGACGGAATCACACGCATCGTCGAGATCTTCTCTCGCGATTTCGAAGACGCATTTCTGCTCCTCCACCGATTTCATCCGTATTATTTCTCCCGCCTTGCCCCCTCGAACGTCGAGTGCGGGACAGAATCCGTCCGTCTTGATAACGAACGTCGCCCGCAATTCCCGGTGATCTACCGATAGTGACCCCTCATTGTCGGACCGGATGTCATCCGCGTCTTCCGAGAACACCTCTGGTCCGGAGGTCATAGGTAATAGTTAACTAAGAGCACAGAAAATGATAACCGTTGCGGTAATTGCGACACGGAGGTTCCTCGAGGGTGAGTCCTGTTGCTATTTTTTAGATGCACCCTCGAATGGCTCAGCATAGATCCTCATTATTTGGGGTAAACTTAAATTGTGGTTACGGACATGTTGATTTCCGGCCCGATCGAGGATCTGTTTGATGTACGTTCCGATCGGCGTACGAAACGGTCCGGTGTCAACTGGGACACTCATGGCCGAATGGTTTCGTTTTTCCGTGATCGTGTTCGGCTACCGGCGTGTTTTCCTGCCGGTGTGTTTCGCGTGATTGTCCGACCGTTCCGAGATACTCCGAACAGACCTCACAAGCAGCCCCGTGGCCGGACCCATCGAACAGTTTCCAATTCGAAACGTGGCCCAATTGAAGAGTATTTTTCTTCAGTAGTGGCTATCGAAAGTGAATCGACAGACTATTAATGGATTGAAGCCTGTTTTCCCACCAATGAATCGTCGATCGATCGGCTGGGCCCTTACCTTTCTCGGGCTCGTAGTATTCGCCATCCCCTGGTTCCTCTGGGGATCCGACCAAGTGGTCGCCGGACTCCCGCTCTGGCTGTGGTGGCATATCGGGTGGATGGCACTGTCAGCTGTCGTGTTCCAAAGGTTCGCCCGGCAGGCCTGGGGACTCTGGATAACGGAGGAATCTGAGGCTGCAGCAGGTCTCGATACGCACGGTGGGCAGCGACGATGAGTGTCACCCTCCAACTCGGTATTATCGTGGGCTACCTGGTCATCGCCCTCCTCGTCGGACTCGTTGCGTATCGTGTGACCGAACGGACGGCCGAAGACTTCTACCTCGCCAGCCGGACGTTTGGCACGGTCGTCCTCCTCTTTACCGTGTTCGCCACCTTGCTGTCAGCCTTTACGTTCTTTGGCGGCCCTGACAACGCCTACGCGCTGGGACCGGAGTGGATCCTCGTGATGGGGTTGATGGACGGGATCATTTTCGCGATCCTCTGGTACGTGATCGGGTACAAACAGTGGCTCCTCGGGCAACGCTCCGGGTACATGACACTCGGGGAGTTGCTCGGAGATGTCTTTGGCTCGCGACTGCTCCGGGGGCTCGTCGCAGTGATCTCCCTCTTTTGGTTGTTCCCGTACGTGATGCTCCAGCAGATCGGTGCGGGGGCCGCCATCGCTGGGCTTACTGAAGGGGCCGTCCCATTTTGGGCCGGCGCGACACTCATCACGGCATTCATGATTGTCTACGTCACCCTCGCGGGCATGCGTGGGATCGCGTGGACGGACACCCTCCAGGGCGTGTTCATGCTCTCGATGGTGTGGCTGGCACTGGCCTGGGTGCTTTCGGCCGTCGAGGGGGGCATCGGAACCATCAACGCCGGATTGCAGGAGACGGCTCCTGAGTTCCTCGCACTCGGCGGTGGCGCCTACACGCCACAGTTCATGCTCACCTTCGCAATCTCGATCGCGTTCGGGGTGACCATGTTCCCGCAGATCAACCAACGGTTCTTCGCCGCCGACTCGGAGACCGTTCTGAAGCGGTCCTTTGCACTGTGGCCGGTTCTCGTACTCCTGCTTTTCGTCCCTGCCTTTTTGCTCGGGACGTGGGCCGCCGGGCTCGGAATCGAAGCGAACGTCGCTGCCGGGGAGAGTGTGCTCCCCCTCATTCTCGAGGTTTACACGCCCACCTGGTTCGCATCGCTGGTCATCGCCGGAGCTATCGCGGCGATGATGTCCTCCTCCGATTCGATGCTCCTGTCCGGGTCTTCCTATTTCACCCGGGACCTCTACCGCCCCTTCGTCAACCGGGAGCTTTCGGACCGTGGCGAAGACCGGCTCGGACGGGTCGGTGTGGTGAGCTTTGCCGTTCTCGCGCTCGGTGCGAGTATCTGGGCTGAAGGTGGCGGGATTGCGGCCGCGACCGTCGGATCGCTGTTGGTCGATATCGGGGACCTCGCTTTTGGTGGGTTTGCCCAAATGACCGGCCCAGTCCTCATCGCCCTGTATTGGCGACGAACGACCCGGACCGGATTGATCGCTGGATTACTCGTCCCGCAAGGCCTCTACATGGCCTTCAATTTCATCCCCGAAATGACCATCAGCGGGGTTCCGCTCTTCGCGACGACCTACGGCGGCTGGGGAATCTCCCTGTATACCATTCTCGTCGGCGTCGGCGTGACCGTCGCCGTCTCAGCGTTCCAGGCGCGTTCCGGGACCGAACATGGACCAATTGGAGGTGATTGAGATGACGACAACCGATGCCGAGCCGTCAGAACAGCAAACACATATCGTCCCGGTCGGGTTCGAGTACGACCGACTGATCGCACCGCTGATCCGTGATCAGATCTCCGTCGACCGGGTGATCCTCCTCCAGGGCGCGGTCGGCAGCGAAGGCAACGTGGAGTACTCCGAACGTTTGGCCGGAAAACTCGAGACGGATTTCCGAAACCTGCTGGGCGCGACGACCGAGCGGATGACAGTCGAGGATGTCTATGATTACGATGGGGCCTTCGAGTTGGCCTTCGATTGTATCACCACGGAACTCGATGCGGGCAACGAGGTCTGGGTGAACATCTCATCGATGCCGCGGCCGGTGAGTTTCGCCTTCGCCACGGCCGCCCATTCCGTCATGGTCGAGCACGAGGCCGACCGGGAGCGAATCCACACCTACTACACGGCCCCGGAGAAGTACCTGGAAACCGAACTCGCCGAGGAACTCCGCACCCAAATCGACATCCTCGAAACACTCCGGACTGAGATGGGGGCGGACGGCACACCTCGAATCGAGCCCGAAACAATCGACGAACGGCTGGACGCCGCCCAGGACCTCCTCACGGAATTCGACGAGCGTGGGGCCACGATCGGCGCAAAAGAGATCGACGGAAGCCACGTACAAGAGTTGCCAGTCGCCCCGTTTTCGAATATCAAACCCTTCGAGGAGTTGATCCTCTTCACCCTTGGCGACCACGGGGAATTCGACTCGATCAGCGACCTCGCGGAAACGTTGGCACGCGAACTTGACGAGGAGTACACCGACAGTTTCCGTTCGAAAGTCATCTACAATGTTGACCGGTTGGGACCCGGCGGGGTCGGCTATGTGGACCGTGAGGCCGAGGGGAAGTCTTATCGGATCAGCCTCTCCCGAATCGGCGAACTGTGGGTGCGCTCCCACTCGACGGCGTAGTGACCGTTCTGTGCAGCCACGGAGACCGAGAACCATCTGATAGTTAAAAACCCTTTCACAGTCTACATCTGCTTATTTGGATGTTTCGAAATTATATTGAAGGGAGAGCAGCCGTCTCACGACCGGAACCCACCCAACCAGATCAATGCCAAACCCCATCTCGGTGGCCCGTTGTGTCAGCTCCACAATTCAGCCCCACGGGTTTGTCCATCTCCTCCAGCGCCAGAGCGAGTGCGGGAGCTCAGATCCGACCAGGCGGCAGCTCCGCTCCATCCCACACCATGCAAGCACAATCAAATGAAACGATGTATCAGTTCGTCTGTCCCCAGTGTGGGGCGACGCCAGTCGTTGATGACGCAGTTCGGAGGGACATGCTCGACGTGGGCTGTTACATCTGTGAAACGCCGGTCAGCGAGTTGAATTTCCGACGGCTCTAATACTCGCAAAAACCTGCGTCACCGGCATCAAATCGGCCACATGCCCTGCGATTAGTGAATTCGTGGGGTGGAGTTGAATTAGACTGCTCTGTCAGTTCGAAGCCGATTCGGCCGGGGTCACGTCAAGCACTTCGATTTCGAATTCGAGTGTCTCGCCGGCGAGTTGGGGGTTGAAATCCACCTTGACGACGTTATCGCCCACAGAGGTGATCTCGGCGAGTTCGCCTTCCTGGGTCTCGATAAACGCACCCTCCTCCGGCGTCTCTCCACCAAGCATCTCGGTCAATTCGGCGGTGTCAAAGTCCCGAACCCGTTCCTCGGTCCATTCGCCAAAGCCCTTCTCGGGTGGAATCATCACAGTCTCGGTCTCGTCAACGTCCATGCCACGCAGCGCGTCTTCGAGTCCTTCGATGACCTCGTTTGAACCAATTTCGACCGTGAGCGGTGTGTAATCACGTTCGGGCTGGGTCTCGTCCAAACCGGCTGCTTCCGCTACCGATTCGTGAGACGTGTCGAATACTGCGCCATCGTCTAATCGACCAGTGTACGCAACCGTCACGGAATCGCCGGAATCAATCGTCATATGTAATCAAGGGTTGTGACACTGATAAGGGACGGCATCGGCAGACAGAGTGTCTAAGCGAACGCTCCGGCGGCCGGTGCAGCCGATTCCCGGACAGATCAGAGAAGCACTTCTGTCGCGAGTTGTTGCAGTATCTCCTGCAGGTCCGCTCCCGCTTCGGCCGCGACAGACCGGGTTTAGGTCCCCGGCGAGAGTTCTCTGGCAAAGTTCACTCCGACAACCGGGAACGTCGTCGCCGCTATCATCCGGGCAAATTCACGTGGATTGGCCGGCTTGTCGTCAGTCACGGCAAAAGACAGCCACGGTCAGACCTAACGTAGGATGTTGATACACGCCGCCGATGACTTGGAGACCACGGGCAGCCAATAGACGGTGGTTGGTCGTTCGGGCCTATCGCTTGGAGCCCACCCTGAAGGACGGGGTTTCAAATTGCTATACATCAGCTACTTGTTCGTTTCAGTTCGTCAATCCGAGTCGAAAGCGCGAGAAATGTTGCGACGAGCGTCAAGGTTACCGCGGCGCCAGCGGCCAGATCGTGAGCCAGCACGTCGTGGCTGAA